>JAGARF010000162.1 GCA_017622395.1 Clostridia bacterium
AACAACTTACAGACTATTCTGTGAATATAAAAATAAAGTGAGGATAAAATATGGCATTATTAAATTTAACACACAAAAGTCAGACACTTGGTAAACAGACCAATGTAATTATTATGCTCCCTGATAAAATTGAAGGACAACTTAAAATATTGTATCTTCTCCACGGACTTTCAGATAATTACGAGGATTGGCTCTATAAAACAACAGTTTACCGTGATGTTTTGGCAAGCGGGAAACTTGCAGTTGTATGTCCTGACGGCGGAAAAAGCTTTTATTCCAATATGAAAGGCAGTCACAGATATTACGATTATATCTCAAAAGAACTTCCTGAGTTTGTGGAAAAGCTTATTCCAACAAGCGGTAAAAGAGAGGACAGATACATCGCAGGTCTTTCTATGGGAGGATACGGTGCTCTTAAAATTGCAATGAAAAATCCCGAAAATTATGTTGCCGCAGCTTCTTTCTCAGGTGTAACTGATGTTAAATACCGCTACTCAATAAGCAGCTTTGATATGTCTGCAATATATGATGGTGAAATCCCTGACGACGAAGATTTATTTTATCTTGCAAAAAATCTTAACTCTGCTGAAATTAAGCCTGAAATATATCAATGGTGCGGTCTTGGTGATTTTATGTATGAGGATAATGTAAAATTTAGAGATTTAATGAACACCCTTGATTTCAAATATACATATGAAGAATCAGAAGGCGAACATACCTGGGTATATTGGGACAAGCAAATTTCAAGAGTAATAGAATTATTCAAACTTTAAAAAAGGAGATTTTAAGATGAAAAAACTTTTAAGTATTATTTTATGTGCAGTAATGCTCATATCAGCTTTTACTGCAACAGCAGCAGATTACACAACACAGAAAATGGTAATTACGGTTGACTATGTAAATATTTTCGTTAACGGTCAGCAGGTATGGATGCACAACTTTGTTCACGAAGGTACAACATACATTGGCTTAAGAGATGCCGGAAACGCATTTGGCTACGATGTTCAGTGGGACAATGACACAAGAACTGCCACATTTACATACGGTGTTCCAATGGCACCTGTTACCGAAATTCCTGATGTTGAATACTATGTAACAGAAATTGATGCCCTTGTTGATTATGCAAATATAGTTGTTGACGGCATTTCTGTTCAGGTAAGAAATTTTGTAAATAACGGTACAACCTATGTTTCTTTAAGAGACCTTGGCAATATGTTTAACTACAATGTTGGCTGGGATGAAGCAACACGCTCTGCAAGCCTTAACAAAATAACAATAGACTACAGCAAAATCTCAGGAAAAATCAATGATATAACAATCCCTGAATACCTTATTAAGGTTGAAGGTCAGAATGCTATAACTTCTGCAGCAAGCATTGAAGATGTTCACAAGGCAATAGAGCAGACAGCACTTTTATACGCGTATATTGAAGAATGCAAAGCAAAGTATAACCTTTCACTTACTGAAGAAGATAACACTTTACTTCAAAAAGACTTTGATGAAATAGTAAAAACTCAGTTTGGCGGAAAAGAAATCCTTGAAATCGTACTTGCACAGAATGGTATAACATATGACGAATACTATTCATATTTTAAAACAATCAGCGAGTTTGACAGTATTTACTATAAGTTAATTGAAAAAATCAATTCAAATACAGAAATCATAGCAGCAGATAAAGCCGAAGCACTTAAATATTATAATGAAAACATTGAAACCTTCAAATTACCTACAGTAAGAGTTAAACACATATTAATTCCAACCGTTGACCAGATAACAGGCACACCTTTAAGTGACAAAGAAAAATCTGATGCTAAAGCAAAAGCAAATGCGATCTATAGCCAGGTAACAAAAAGAAATGCTAACTTTGAAAGCTATATTTCACAGAACAACAACGATCCAGGTATGCCTGAAGAAGGATACTACATCTATCAGGGCAGCGGAATGGTTGAAGAATTTGAAACAGCATCACTTAAGCTTAAGGCAAATCAAATATCGCCTGTAACCGAAACATCATACGGCTATCACATTATCAAAGCATATGAAACCTTTGACACTATTCCTTTTGATGCACTTTATGGTTTCGACGCAAACGCATATGTTTCAAACGACCTTTCTCTCTGGACTTCAAAGGCAAACATACAGTTCACATGGTAAGAATAAAGCGGCTGTTTAAAAACTTATTTTTAAACAGCTTCCCACTACAAAGGAATAGGGAAAATGCTTCAGAATGGACAAACTGAACCCACAGGGGTTACCCGAAGCTGTACGAGGGTACAGCGAGAGGTGAAGTTTGTTCATAGCAAAAAGGCTCTATATCAAAGAAAAATCTCACAATTGTGAGATTTTTCTTCATTTAGTTATAAACTTACTTTATCAGTTAGCAGTCATTATAATTTGTTTTACTATCTTTTTGCGTTCTGGAGTATTTTAACATTCCTTTTTCTTATATTCGTCATATCCAACAAAAGTATTTAATGCATCTAACAGTGCATTAACTGAAAGTTTTTCGGGCAGACCAAGCTTTTTCAAAAGCTG
>JAGARF010000163.1 GCA_017622395.1 Clostridia bacterium
ATAACAGGTCTTTCCTTCTCAAGCTTTTGTGCAAAGCAAACATCAACAATATCATCTTTATAGCCTGTTATATCAAGCTTTAAAAAGCCTGAAACGACTTTTTCAAAATCGATTAAAATGTAGCTGAAAAAGCCTTTGTCAAGGGGTTTTATTTCGCAGTTTGTACCCACTACAAACATATGGCTCATCTTAACATTTTTAGCTTCCTCGTATATACGCAGATGAACAGGCAGGCTGTCACTCGCCTCTGCACCCGAGCCGGCCGCGAGTATTATTTTTGCTTCAAACTCTTCTTCCTTAAAGCTTATATTGTTTTTTTCAAGCCTTAAAGTTTCCTCATCTGTTTTAACAACTGCGTTTTTCCATTTACTATCGTCAAAATTGCAGTCAAGCCAATCTTCATACACTCTGTTGTCAAAAGCTTCTACAGGGTTTTTAAAATAAACCAGCTTTGGTGCGTTTTCTTTATATGCATCAATTAATTTAACCTTGAAGCTTTCATCTCCGATGATTTTTATTTTTTCATCACCAAGGTCGATTTCACCGTCTATGTATAAAAACGGTTCTTCATTTCCTGCATAAAGCATAACGCAGATTGAATTTACACCATCTCTTGTAAAGGCGGTAATATCTGCCTCTTCAAATTTTCTCATATCCCTGTCCGATACATCAAGATATCTTAAAACAGGCTGTGTGTTTACATATAAGATAAACTGACAGTTTGCATAAAGTTTTATTTTTGATGAAACTACATTCTTTTTAATTTCAATCTTCTTTCTTATGCCAATGCATCTGTTTTTTAAGCTTTCGTTTAAGGGGTCAAACAAAGGAAGCTTTATTACTTTATTTTTCATATCCTACTCCTATAATATTGTTACATTATTTTTCTCTGCCTCATCAATAAAATCCTGAGGCAGCTTGCCATCGCTGATTAAAATATCTATATCCGAAAGTCTTGCGTAGGTGTATGGCATATTTATACCGACCTTTGAGCTGTCCATTAAAACAATAACCTTTTCCGCTCTTTCGACTATGGCTTTTTTAAGCTGACAGTCATTTACATTACCGCAGGAAAAGCCGTTACTTAATGAAAAACCCGGAACTGTTATGAATGCAATATCTATGTTTATGTTTTTCATAAAGTCAACTGCACCTGCACCTGCAACTGCAAGGTTATCTCTGCTCATTTCACCGCCTGTTAAATGCACAACAGAAGATGTTGTATACATAACCTCCATTGCAACATTCGGTGCAGATGTGAAAACATAATATCTTTCATCAGGCATTATTTTTGCAAGACACATCATAGTTGAGCCTGCATCCAAGAATATAGACCTGCCCGGAACAATAAACTTAACCGCTTTTTTTGCAATTATGTTTTTTTCTTCTATATGCACAAGCTTCTGCTTTAAAAACTTTTCTTCGTTAATATTATCAGTTATAAAAGAAACAGCCTTCGCTCCGCCTCTTGTTCTGATAATCTTATGCTCTTCTTCAAGATAGTTAAGGTCACGCCTTAATGTCATTGCTGAGATTTCAGGATACAGTTTGGCAAGCTCGGCTATTGATGCTTCTCCTTTTGATTCTATATATGAGCTGATATGCTCTCTTCTTTCTTTATTATTCATTTCACATTCTCCAATTGTTCAAAATTAACATCTTAATGTTAACATTAAACACACCTTTTGTCAAGGGTTCATATTATATAATGTGATGTAAATTTGTTCATAAAGGAGAACTTTTTTGATATAATTTTTGGTTTCTTCATATGGAATATCATTAAAATCAGGGTTATCCTTATTTATCGTGCCTTCATTAATCCACTCTCTGACCTTATTTACTCCTGCATTATAAGAAATTATTGCAAGCTCCTCTGAGCCTGTGGCATTCAGAAGATAATTAAAATACCATATACCGATTTTTATGTTTGTTTCAGGATTTCTAATTTCCTCTGTTGAAAGCTCAAGTCCCATTTTCTCTCCGCACCAGAGTGCAGTTTCTTCCGTAAGCTGCATAAGCCCCATTGCACCTTTTTCAGACTCTGCATTTGCATCAAAACCGCTTTCGGCTTTTATAACGGCATAAACAAGACTTCTGTCTACTCCGTATTCTGCCGAATATTTATCTACAAATTCGCTGTAGTTAACAGGGAACAGCCTTTTCATCGTTAAAAAGGCAAATATTATAATAAGTATTACCAATATAAGGCTTTTAAAAAATTTCTTCACCGTAAAATCCTTTCAGTTGCTTTAATATGTTTTGCTCACCGTCATTTACAACGGTGAAGTCTGCTTTTGATTTAAAATATTCGTCGCTTTTCTGTGCATTAATTCTGCTCAACGCATATTCTTCGTTTATGTGTTCTCTTTCCATAATTCTTTTAACTCTTATTTCCTTTGGACAGTACACAAAAATGGTACTGTCACAGAGAGTATAAAGTTTCGTTTCGAAAAGCGATATAGCATCAATAATTGTTTTATCTGTTATTTCTTCTTTAATTTCTTTTATTATATGCTTGTGGGTTATTGAATTTAAAAGCTCCAGCTTTTCAGGACAGTTAAACACAAGAGAACCAAGCTTTTTTCTGTCAAGCTCTCCGTCTTTTGTTAAATATTCCTTTGAAAAGGCATCTATAACTTCATCAAGACATTTACTGCCTTTTCTCATTACTCTGTGAGCAACCTCATCTGCATCTATTATATTAAACCC
>JAGARF010000164.1 GCA_017622395.1 Clostridia bacterium
AAAGTTTGCTCGATATTTTTACTTCGTAAAATCGATATGTTTTCCCTTCGGTCAAACTCGATATGATATGAATTCTCGTTGCGTCAGCAACATATCGAGCCGTCAGACATATCGAGAATTCGTCAGAATTCATATCGCTGCGGTGCTGTGCACCGCATATAAAGACTGTATAATCTGTATACCTCCTGTAAAATGAATAATTAATAATGAATGATGAATAATTGTGGTTGAAAATCGCCTTATGCGATTTTCTTCATTAATTTCATCTATCTGATGAAATCATTGTACTCTATTTTCACACTTTCGTCAATCTAATTTCATTTTCATAAACTTGACTTTTTTTTATTATATAGTATAATTAATATAAGGCGGTGAACGAATTTGGCAGACAAAACCTATAAACTTAAAGATATCCCCAAAGGACAGAAGCTTGCCCACATATGGGAATACTACAGATGGCATATAGTTGTTGCCATTGCCCTTGTTCTTTCGGTTGTTTCTTTGGTTGTGCAGAATTTAAACAAGGAAAAATACGATTCTTATATGCTCTTTACAATGTCGGGCGGTTATGTTACAGAGGAAACAAGACTTGCTCTTGAAGAAGGAATTGAAGAATTAGATATTGATAATAACGGTGACAGCTACAGCAATCTTTATATCTCAAATGTTCTTTTCCCTGAGGATATGCTTGACCCAACAACAGCTCAGGAGGCTCAGGTGAATATGCAAAAGCTTATTGCTGAGCTTACAGCAGGAGAATGTATTATACAGATAACCGATGACAAAATATACGAAACCCTTGAAAGACATGAAACCCTTGCAACCTATGAGTCTTTAGACGGTCTGGTTGAGGGAGAGGGCGTTATAAAAATTCCATACAACGAAACAAAGCTTGAAGATATTGTTCCAATGGAAGAATTTGGAAATCAGCTTTATGTTACATTAAGACCCGGTGATACAGATAATGTGATTTACCGTGACCAGATTGAAGTGTTTAAAAAATTATTAAAATAACGGAGAGTGTTTATGAAAAAAGTATTATGTGTTTTACTTGCAATTTTAGTTCTTACAGCTATGATTACCGCTTGCTCTGACAGCGAGGAAAAAGACATACTTGAAACCATAACATTTGAGAAAATTGCTCAGGTTAACTCTATAACAAATCTTTTGAAAAATTATGACAGTATAACCGAGAGAACCGTAAACAAAAGCCTTGAAAACGATGAAGAATTTTATTGGGACCTTTCATACGAAAAGACGGGCGACACAATCAACGCAATCGTTGACACAGGTGACCAATACAAGTGTTTTTATTATAACGGCAAGATTTTTGCATCATACGACGGCGAATATCTTCCTGTGCTTTATTTCAGAGAAACATATAAAGATGTTGTTTCCCAGACAATTAAAAGAGATAATCTTTTAAATACTGTATATCATAATACTGTATCAAGAAGTGTTCTTGATGACGGAAGATATGTTATAACCTTTGAATTCAAGGCAACCCCTGAAATGTTAAATGATTTTGAAACCTGGAATGTTAAAAAGGGTCAGAAAATGCAGATAACATACTTCTTAAAGGATAACCTTGAAATCGACCACTATGACTATTATATTTTCGATAAAAATGACAGGAAAAAGAATATTGCAAATGTATATGTAAACTACAATTCAGGCTTCAGCTTCCCCGATGAGGTTATAAACCTTGTAAACAGCAAGGATACCTACAGTGTTACCCTTTATGAAAATTATGGTCTTGGCTCACAGTACAGCGAAAGCTATAATGTACCAAAAGGCTCTGCACTTGAAATTAACAGCTATCTTTATTCCTATAATGTTTATCAGGACCCTGAAAAGAAAAAGCTGTGGGATTTTGGAAATGATGTAATTAATAAGGATACCAAGCTGTATCTTTATGAAAATATTTACTACGAAGTAGAAGAAGAAACAGGCGATACTATTATCACCAGGGAGGAAACAGAAAATGAGTGAATGCACACACGATTGCAGCACTTGCAGTGCTGATTGCTCAAGCAGACAACCGGAAAGCCTGCTTGAAAATTTAAACGAATTAAGCAGCGTTAACAAGGTTATCGCTGTTGTAAGCGGTAAAGGGGGCGTTGGTAAGTCCTTTGTTACAAGTATGCTTGCATCTGAAATGAATAAAAAAGGACATCAGACTGCAGTTCTTGATGCAGACATAACAGGTCCTTCAATTCCAAAAGCATTTGGAATAAAAGAAAAGGCAACAGGCGACGATGCAGGTTTAATTCCTGTTTCAACACAATCAGGAATTCAGCTTATGTCAATAAATCTTCTTTTGCCTGACGAAACAGACCCTGTCGTATGGAGAGGCCCTGTTATCGCAGGAGCGGTTAAACAGTTCTGGACAGATGTTATCTGGAAAGATGTTGACTTTATGTTTGTTGATATGCCTCCGGGAACAGGCGATGTGCCTCTTACAGTTTTCCAGAGCTTGCCGATTGACGGTATTATTATCGTAACAAGCCCTCAGGATTTGGTTTCAATGATTGTCGGCAAAGCACTTAAAATGGCAAACCTTATGAACATACCTGTTCTTGGTATTGTTGAAAACTACAGCTATTTCAACTGCCCTGACTGTGGCAAAAAGCATTATATCTACGGCGAAAGCAAGGTGGATAAAATCGCAGAGGAAAACGGACTTAAGGTTCTTGCAAAGCTTCCTATCAATCCTGAATTTGCAAACCGCATAGATAACGGCGATGTTGAAAGCATTGACGGTGAATTTATGAGCGGTGCAATAGAGGCAGTAGAAAATGCTTAAGAAATATTACGGAAAAATATATAATATGTTAGATGAGGTTACTCCGCTTTCAAAAGATTGCGGAGTCCTTTGCGATAAAGCCTGCTGTAAGGAGGAGGACGAGCCTGCAGGAATGTTCGTTTTTCCTTTCGAGGAGGAGCTTTTGGAAAAGGTTGATTTCGGCTACCTTGAGGAAAGCAACTGTCAGTACGGGGAGGACAAAACTGCAAAGATTTTCTATTGCACAAAACCCTGCAACCGTAGCGAAAGACCACTCTCTTGCAGAATTTTCCCCTTGACCCCTTACAGAAAAAACGGCAGAATAAAGCTTATTATGAATCCTGCAGCAAAAAAAATGTGTCCCCTTGCACGAAGCCTTCAGCCCTCACAGCTTGAGGAAGCTTTTGAAGAAAATGTTATGCGTGCAATGAACAGAATACAAAAATTAAAGGACGGCGACGACTACATAGATATGCTCACCGAAATCGCTGACCAATTTGAGGAAATGAATAAAAAACTCAGATAAATGTTGACAAAACCTTAAAAATAAGGCATAATATAGTAGTTATCTGGGTGTAGCGCAGTTTGGTAGCGTGCTTGAATGGGGTTCAAGAGGCCGGGAGTTCAAGTCTCCCCACTCAGACCAGAAAAAACGACTTGTTTGATACAAGTCGTTTTTTCAGTTATATTTGCCCGCGGCAAGTTATATTGCTACGCAGTTTTATTCGGCTTATACCGAGTGATATTGTGCTTTGCACAGTTTGAAGGCAAATATAATATCACTGAACCCGACAGGGTTCAATATCACTTTTGATTTATCAAAAATATCACTCCATCGAAGATGGAATATCACTTAAATTGTATAATATAACAGCCCGATGAAATCATCGGGCTATAATTATCACTCTTTCTCCGCTGTTAATTTTTTAATTACAAAGAGAACCAGCACTGTTATTACCACAAAGAGCGGAAGAACGATTACCGCACTCTGCACAAAGCCTGCAACTATGTATGCAAAGAACGAGATTGCCGCAACTGTGATTGCATATGGAATCTGTGTTGATACATGGTTAATGTGGTCACACTGTGCACCTGCTGATGACATAATTGTTGTATCTGAAATAGGTGAGCAGTGGTCACCGCAAACAGCACCTGCAAGACACGCAGACATACCGATAATCATAAGCTCTGAATCTCCCGGGAAAATTGCTGTTACAATCGGAATTAAGATACCGAATGTTCCCCATGATGTACCTGTTGAAAAGGCAAGGAAACAAGCAACCAGGAAAATAATTGCAGGTAGGAAGTTTGCAAGTCCTGCTGCAGCTGATTTCATAAGCATATCAACATATTCTGCAGCACCGAGGAGTGATGTCATATTCTTAAGTGCTGTTGCAAATGTTAAGATTAAGATAGCAGGAACCATCGCATTAAAGCCCTTTGGAATACTTTCCATTGCTTCTTTGAATGTGATAACTCTTCTTGCAATAAGGTAAATAGTTGTAGCGATAAGTGCAATAATACCGCCCCATGGAAGTCCAACAGTTGCATCAGTGTTACCAAATGCATCAACAAAGCTTGCACCTGAGAAAAATCCGCCAACATAAATAAGTGCAAGAACACAAATTATTATAAGAACAACTATAGGAAGAATAAGGTCAAGCACGATACCCTTTGGATTAGTTTCTTCTTTTTCTTCTTCCTTAACTGTGCCTGTTGTGAATAAATCGCCGTTTAAAAGAGCATTTTTCTCATGCTTTTTCATTGGGCCAAAGTCAAACTTCATTAATGTAATAGCAATTATGAATACGATTGTTAAAATCGAGTAGAAGTTATAAGGAATAGCCCTTATGAACAGCTCAATTCCGCTGTAGCCTGTTCCTTCTGTAAATTCTGAAACTGCAGCTGCCCATGAAGAAATAGGTGCAATCATACAGATTGGAGCAGCAGTTGCATCAATTAAAAATGCAAGCTTTGCTCTTGAAATCTTATGAGTATCAGTTACAGGTCTCATAACAGAACCAACTGTAAGACAGTTGAAATAGTCATCAATAAAGATAAGTACACCAAGTGCAAAGGTAGCAAGAGCTGCACCTGTTCTTGTTTTAATGTTTTTCTCTGCCCATCGTCCGAATGCCGCACTTCCGCCTGCCTTATTGATTAAAGCAACCATAGCACCAAGAACAACAAGGAAAATAAAGATACCTGCTGTACCTGATACTGCGGCAATAAGACCTTCGTTTAATACTGCATCAAATGCAGGAACAACGCTGAAGTCTGCCGCAAACAAACCGCCAAGTAATATTCCCACAAAAAGTGAAGAATAAACTTCCTTTGTAATGAGTGCAAGGCCTATTGCAACTACAGGCGGAACAAGTGCCCAGAATGTTGCATAAAACCCTGAAACTGCTTCTGCATCTTCAGCCAAGCCCAGCATTGGGAATAAAAGAGCGAAGATAAAAGCAAAAACAGAAGCTTTTAAATACTTTTTCATAAAAATTCTCCTTTTCCGTTTATAACATTCTTGTTATATTAATATAACAAATATATCATATTTTTCTTGTAATTTCAACTGTTTTCAGCAAAAAAAGAATGCAGAGGTGATTTTCTGCATTCTTTCAGGG
>JAGARF010000165.1 GCA_017622395.1 Clostridia bacterium
CCGACTCTTTCCATAAGCTTTTCATCAACACCAAATTCATCAAGAATTTCTTCTGCATTTTCTTCAGGCTGTGCAACATTTCCTTCTGCATAAGGATTTTCAACAGTTACGCCGAAGAAAAAACTGTCATACGCATTAAAATCCTTTGGAATAACATTTAATGCCGAGAATATAACAATCACAGCTGAGAGAATTACATTTACAATTCTTTTAGATGAGTTGCTTACTATACCGCAAATACCTAAAATACCTGCCGTTATTGCACCGATTGATGAAACGCCGCCAAGAAGAACACCAAAAAGCATAAAGAGTATACTGCACCATAACTTTCCTGTTTCCCTGCTGTATACATATGCAGAAAGAGCTGCAAGCAGGTATACAATAAGAGCCGCTTCTTTATAAGGCGTGTTGAAAAGCATTATATATCCGCAGTCGCAAAGCATAAGTACAAAAAGTATGACACATATAAGGTCAGACCATTTGTTTTTCCCTCCCACAAATACCATTGCAAGTAAAATTGCCGCTCCTATAAAAATAAGAGAATAAATAAGTGCGGGGAAATATACATAAATCACATTATCCTTGCCTACAAACTTGAAAAGTTCATATGCTAAAGAGTATGTTTTAAAAGAAAGCTTTGTATCTGCAACGCCGTATGCATCACTGTAGTATCCGCTGCTTGTTGCCGCACTTGCACCATAAAAGCCCGTTTCTTCAAGTTGTGAAGATAAGCTTCCGTTATCTGCTATGCCAAGTCTTAGTACAAAAAGTGTTAAAACCAGAATTGCTGTCATTAACACAGCAAGTAACATTACCAGATTTTTTTTAGTTAATAATTTATCCATATATCATCCCTCGCTTGCTTTTAATCTTTCAGCCTGGTCTGCAGTTGAAAGTGCATCGATTACCTCATCAAGGTCGCCGTCAAGTACCATATCAAGCTTATGAAGAGTCAAACCTATTCTGTGGTCTGTCACTCTGCCCTGTGGGAAATTGTAGGTTCTTATTCTTTCGCTTCTGTCCCCTGTGCCTACCTGATTTTTTCTCTGGCTTGCAATTTCGTCGTGCTGCTGGGCCTGCATTAAGTCAAAAAGTCTTGAACGGAGAATTTTCATCGCCTTGTCCTTGTTCTTGTGCTGTGACTTTTCGTCCTGACAGGATACCACAAGTCCTGTTGGAATATGAGTAACACGAACTGCAGAGTCTGTTGTGTTAACACACTGACCACCCGGTCCACCTGCTCTGAACACATCTATTCTCAAATCGTTTTGATTGATTTCAACCTCAACTTCCTCAACCTCAGGAAGAACTGCTACAGTTACAGTTGATGTATGTATTCTTCCGCCTGATTCAGTTGAAGGTATTCTCTGCACTCTGTGCACACCGCTTTCAAACTTAAGACGGCTGTATGCTCCTTTACCTTCAAGAGAAAATGAAACTTCCTTAACACCGCCGATATCTGTTATGTTTGATGAAAGGGTTTCATATTTCCAATTATTTCTTTCTGCATATCTTGTATACATTCTCATAAGGTCTGCACCAAAAAGAGCTGCCTCGTCGCCACCTGCACCGCCTCTTATTTCAATGATAACATTCTTGTCATCATCAGGGTTTTTAGGAAGAAGAAGTATTTTAAGTTCCTCTAAAACCTTTGGCATATTTTCTTTGGAGTTTTCAATTTCCTCTTCAAGCATAGCTTTAAAATCCTCGTCGTCATTATCTGCAAGCATAAGCTCTGCCTCAGCTTTAGCATCTTCGTATTTTTTGTATTCAAGATATTTTTCAACAATAGGACTAAGCTCTGCATTTTCCTTGTAGAGCTTTGTCATTTTCTCCTGGTCAGAGATTATATCATTGTCTGTCATTTGATTTGAAATTTCCAAGAACCTTTGGTAAATTCCCTCTATCTTTAACTTCATATGATGTAGAAAAATTAGCAATAAATCTACTATTTGTATCTTGATCATTATAAGCAGATTTAATCATCATAAAGTTCGTTAAACCTAAACCAAG
>JAGARF010000166.1 GCA_017622395.1 Clostridia bacterium
ATTGTGAAAAATTCCCGTGGATTGATTTAGACTGTGAAGATGAGGTAAGAGAGCTTTTAAAACTAAGAAAAAGGCTTGTTCCTATGCTTAAAAAAGCATTTAAAAAGTATAAAAAAACAGGTATCCCTCCTGTCCGTGCTCTTGTTATGGACTATACAGATGATAAGGAAACCTACAAAATTGATGACCAATATATTTTCTGTGACAATTTGATAGTTGCTCCGTTAACCGAAAAATCCGATGAAAGAAAAGTTTACCTTCCTGAGGGTAATTTCAGAGATTTTTGGACGAAAGAGCCTGCCCCATCAGGTTGGTTTACAGTGAATACAGAAAATATACCTGTTTATGAGAAATACTCCGCAAATTAATGCGGAGTATTTTTTAAATCATATTCAGTTTTTTTATTAATTCTATTTTCTTTTCAAGAGCCTTGTTTTCGGCAGGTTTAAATTCTATAAAATCCTTTGCAAGTTTTTTTCTTTTAAGAGCTTTTTCTATTATATCTTTTGTGTGAAGTGTCCAGGCTTTTATGATATATTTGTTTCCCTTTTCCATAAAGGTATATTTCTTTTTCATATTCTCCATTGAATATGAAACTGCCTTTAAAATGTTCCTTCTTCTCCATGCCGTTAAATACTCTGTTTTATTTCCTTCTTTAAATGTTGAAAAGCGAAGGTCTGTATAAATCTCAAAAAGTGCTCCTGCTTTTTCAATATTCTTGCCGAAAATTCCGCTTTCCTCTATATCAGTTAAAATCAGCTCAATATTTTCATTTTCGGTCTGATAAAGAGGTTTTATGTTAAAATATTTTTCACCGATTACCACAAATCCATCTAAGAATTTTTTATATTCCAGCTTTTCAAGAGTTTTGAATACTCTGTCAAAATCAATTCTGTCTTTGTGTTTATTTCCGTAGAGAAGAACATCGGTTATGTGCCTTACAGACATACCGTTTGAAAGGAAATGCTTTACAGCATGCATAAAATTATAAATAAATCCGTCTGTTACAGAAAGTGTTTTAATGCCATCTATTTCCTGAAAAGGCTCATGCATCATATCATCGCTGTCAAACCACACATCTTTCATAATATCATAATAAAGCTTTATGTGAAGCTCAATCAATCCAAGGTCTTTATGTATACACTCACTATGGTTTGCATCGTCCGAGCGGTTTTCCGTTTTAAAGCCTTCTTCTTCTAAAATTCGTTTTACTCTTATTTCGTCTTTTTCCGCAACAAGAAGGTCTGTGTCTCCTGAAATTCTTGTTTCAGGATAATAATAAAGGCTTGATAATGTCTTTCCTTTTATGTGACAGACTTCAATTCCCTGCCTTTCTATTTTTTCAACTATTTTATCAATAGCTGCAGACTGTTCCTGATGTTTTAAAACAGACATAAGATAAAGAGTGTTAAGGTTTACAACCTCAGGGCTGTCTGTGTACTGTTTCAAGACACTGTATACTATATGAAACACACCCTGTTTTTTAGCAAGGTTTAAAATTTCACTGTAGTTATAATCTTTTTCTTTTATGTTTTTGTAACCTGTTGCTCCCCAAGCATAAAAAGAAAGCATATCCTCAAAATTCTCTGTCACAGTTTCACCGCCCTTTTGATGAATTATACACTATTTATATTTTCTTGTCAATTATTCGCAAGCTTATAAAAAACCCAATACACCTTGCTGTCATTTGCTCTTAATTCGTCAAGTTCCTTAATAAAGGTCTTTTCGTTCTCAACGCTGTCAAATGTTATGCCATACTTCCATTTAAGTGCGTAATCAATGTCATTACCGCTTTCAATTTTAGGTTGTGTAACAGTTTCTTCTTCCTTTTCAGGTTTGATTCTCTTTAAACCGAGATAATCACATACACCCTCAAAAATCGTTTTTGCAAAATCATACTGCTTGTCCTTTAAAAGCTGTGCATCTTCTTCGTTTGATATAAAAGCAGTTTCAACGAGAATCGCAGGCATATTTGTACTTCTTAATACCTTTGCATTATATTCCTTTACACCTCTGTCAGCTGTATTAAAGGTTTCAATCAGTTTTGCCTGTACCTGTCTTGCAAGCTTTTCAGCCTCACCGCCGAATTTATAGACAAGCACCTCTGTACCGTTCGCTGATTGGTTAGTGTGGGAATTACAATGTATGCTTATAAATAAGTCGCACTTGCCGTTATTCGCAATGTCGCATCTTTCTTTAAGACTGTCCTCAGAGTTCAAGCCTAAATTATGTTCAAGATATGTTCTTGTCATTAATACTTCAATCCCCACACATTCAAGCATAGGTTTAAGCTTTGATGCAATACCAAAGGTTATATCCTGTTCCCTTAAGCCGTTACCTGATGCACCTGTGTCATAGCTTGAAAAGTTATGCCCTGCATCTATGCATATTTTCATCCCTCTGCCACCTCTGTTTCAGGTTCTGCAAGCTCGCACCTGCCGTCAATAGCGGTCTGTATTTCTGCAAGGTCATCTTCCATAAGTACACCCTTTTCGTGCCAACCTACTGCATTTAATATTATTTGATAATTCGGCATTCTGCCAACTGCTTCAAGTAACCCTTTCTTTACAAATTCTCTAAGTACAAACATTAGATTTCACCTCCTAAATTTATTATCGTTTCTGTTAAATTATCTTTTACTTTTCTCCCATCTTGATAATATGTGCAATCAATCACCGCACCTTGTGTATCTGTGTAAAGTGTTGTATTAGGATATAAAGATGTAACACCCTCAACAATTCCGCTTGATGATACATCATAAACAGTTTGCTCAATATATGGCTCATATTCTGTTTGTGACAAACCATATTCAATTTGAGGATAAAGCACCTCGTCAATGGTTACACCTTTTGGAATATACAAATACATTAATTGATTACTTTGTTGATATACTGTTCTTTTGCTTACTGACAAATTCGCTGTTTTGTTTGTTGTGCCATTTTCGCCACCTTCGATAGCAATGTTGTAATTTGTTTTCAAATCTCTTTTACACAGATTGAAAAAAGCATTATTTGTCGCTGTTCCCCTAACATAAACACTACCATCATCATTAACAGTAAATGTAATGTCATTAATTGTTTTCTCAACACCAGCTTTATAATTAATGTTGTAGGTACTATTCACAAATGGAAATTTAATTAAATTCTTCCCCTGCTTATACAACTTAACTGTGCTTATGTCCTCAATTCCGCTGACCTTTATTGTCATATTATGCTCAATAGGTGATATGTCTGTTATTCCTATTGCTTCACCGCTTACGGTTTCCTGTGGTGAATAGTCAAGAGCACCTTTTTTATAAAGCTTTGGTCTGTTGTTTCCAACCTCTGTTAATTTCTCTGCAAGTGTCATAAGGCATCACCGCCTAACAAAGCGTTGTCAAGTTCAAGAATATGGTCTAC
>JAGARF010000167.1 GCA_017622395.1 Clostridia bacterium
AAAAAAGAAGAATTTGTACCGGTAGAACCCGGGAAAGTAAGTATGTATGTTTGCGGACCTACAGTTTATAATTATATCCATATAGGTAATGCAAGACCTATGATTGTATTTGATACTGTTCGCAGATATTTTGAATACAAAGGTTATGATGTTAACTATGTTTCAAATTTCACGGATGTAGACGATAAAATCATCAAAAAAGCTAATGAAGAAAATGTGGACTCTTCAGTAATTTCTGAAAGATTTATTGCTGAATGTCAAAAAGATATGAAAGCAATGAATGTAAAAGATGCCACTACTCATCCAAAAGCTACAGAAGAAATTGATGGTATGATAGAAATGATACAAACTCTTATTGATAAAGGGTTTGCTTACAATTCCAATGGCACTGTATACTTCAGGACAAGAGCTTTTTCTGATTATGGTAAACTTTCCAAGAAAAACATAGATGAACTGCAGGCAGGTCATCGTGAAATTCAGGTTACCGGTGAAGATGGAAAAGAAGATTATTTTGATTTTGTTTTATGGAAGCCTAAAAAAGAGGGAGAACCCTCCTGGCAGTCGCCGTGGAGTGACGGAAGACCGGGATGGCATATTGAATGTTCTGTTATGTCCAAAAAGTATTTGGGTGAGCAGATTGATATCCATGCCGGAGGCGAAGATCTTATTTTCCCTCATCATGAAAATGAAATAGCACAGAGTGAAGCTGCAAACGGAAAAGAGTTTGCTAAATACTGGTTGCATAATGGTTTTTTAAATATTGATAATGTTAAAATGAGTAAATCATTAGGTAATTTCCGTACTGTTCGTGAAATTGGTGAGCAATATGACTTACAGGTTTTAAGATTCTTTATGCTTAGTGCACATTACAGAAGTCCATTAAACTTCAGTGCAGAATTGATGGAAGCATCTAAAAACGGTCTTGAACGTATTTTGAATGCAGTAGACAGATTGAGAGAATTAAATGGTATTGACGCCCCGGAAACTGAACTTAAGGAAGTTTCATCACTCGTTGAAAAGTTTGAAAATGCTATGGATGACGATTTTAATACCGCTGATGCTGTTTCTGCTATTTTTGAATTAGTAAAATATGCTAATGTAAATCTGACCGAAGAATCATCTAATGCAGATATTTTAAAAACACTTTCAGTAATTCAGGAACTTTGCGATGTTTTAGGTATAATTACCGATAAAAAAGAAGAGTTTATTGATGCAGATATCGAAGCTTTGATTGAAGAAAGACAGAACGCAAGAAAGAATAAAGATTTTGCACTTGCTGATAAAATACGTGACGATCTTAAAGCACAGGGAATCATCCTTGAAGATACACCTCAGGGGGTAAAATGGAAGAGAATGTAGTAACAAAAGGTGACAGATATTCACCACTCGCTCTTGCTTTTTTGGGAGATGCAGTTTTTGAAATGTATATAAGAGAACATTTGTTAAGTAAAGCAAATGCACCTGTTGACAGTTTACATAAAAAAGCTGTAAGGTATGTAAAAGCATCTGCTCAGTGCGAAGCTTTTGATAGAATTGAACCATATCTGAATGAAAAGGAATTAAGAGTTTTCAAAAGAGGCCGAAATGCTAAAATTAACACAAAAGCTAAAAACGCAGCTCTTTCCGAATATAAAAAAGCAACAGGTTTTGAAACTCTTTTAGGTTACCTTCATATCAATGGGGATATTTCAAGGCTTAATGAATTGCTTAGTATAGCGGCAGTTTTTAATTAACGGATATAATAATTTTTAAGGAGAACAACATGGATACAAGAGAAATTAACAAGCTTAATTTAATGGCTTACAAAATCAGGAGAAATGTCATTGAAGCGGTATATAACGCAGCTTCCGGACATCCGGGCGGATCGCTTTCAATTGCTGAAATTTTATCAGTTCTTTATTTCAAAGAAATGAAAGTTAATCCTAAAAATCCCAAAGATCCTGACAGAGACAGACTTGTTCTTTCAAAAGGACATTGTTCACCTGCGCTTTATGGTGTTCTTGCTGAAAAAGGATATTTTCCTGTAGAAGATATAAAAACCTTCAGAAAGGTTGACAGTTATCTTCAGGGTCATCCTGATATGAAAGGTGTTCCCGGTGTAGATATGTCGACCGGTTCTTTGGGACAAGGTGTAAGTGCTGCAAACGGAATGGCTCTTGCGGCTAAAATTGACAATAAAGATTACCGTGTATATAGTATTTTAGGTGATGGTGAAATTGAAGAAGGTCAGGTTTGGGAAGCTGCTATGTATGCATCTCATTACAAGCTTGATAACCATACTGTATTTGTTGATTTTAACGGTCTTCAGATTGATGGTCCGATAAGTAAAGTTATGTCTTCCGAACCTATTGATAAGAAATTTGAAGCATTTGGTTTTAACGTTATAACAATTGATGCTCACGACGTAGTAGCTATTTCAAATGCTATTGAGTGTGCCAAAAACTGCAAAGGTAAACCTACTGCAATAATTTGCAAATCTACAAAGGGTAAGGGTGTATCTTATATGGAAAATCAGGTTTCATGGCACGGCTCTGCTCCCAAAAAAGAACAGTATGATATAGCTGTTTGTGAGCTTGATAAAAAAATTACTGAATTGGAGGAACTTATCAATGAGTGATATTAAAATAGCAACAAGAGAAGCTTATGGTAAAGCACTTGCAGAACTTGGAGAAAAATATGATTTTGTTGTATTGGATGCTGACTTAAGCGAAGCTACAAAAACTAAAATCTTTGCCGATAAGTTTCCTGAAAGATTTTTTGACACAGGTATTGCTGAAGGTAATATGATTGCTACAGCTGCAGGTATAGCATCTTGCGGAAAGACAGTTTTTGCAAGCTCATTTGCAATGTTTGCAGCAGGACGTGCATTTGAACAGATAAGAAATTCTGTTTGTTACCCCAATTTAAATGTTAAAATCGGTGCAACTCATGGTGGTATTTCTGTTGGTGAAGACGGTGCTACTCATCAGTGTTTAGAGGATTTGGCAATAATGAGAACAATTCCGAATATGATTGTTATTAATCCTTGCGATGCTGTTGAAGCTAAAGCGGCTGTTGAAGCTGCAATTAACCATTATGGTCCTGTTTATTTGAGATTTTGCAGATTAGCTACACCTGTTCTTTTTGATGAAGCTACATATAAGTTTGAAATCGGAAAAGGTATTGTTTTAAAAGACGGCAATGATGTTACAATAGTTGCTAACGGACTTATGGTTAACGATGCTTTAAAAGCTTCTGAAATGCTTGAAAAAGATGGTATTTCAGCAGCTGTAATAGATATGCATACAATTAAACCTATTGATAAGGATTTGATTGTTGAATACGCAAAGAAAACCGGTGCAATTGTTACTGCTGAAGAGCATAATATTTATGGCGGTCTTGGCAGTGCTGTTGCTGAAGTAGTTTCTGAAACAGTTCCTGTACCTGTTTTAAGAATCGGTGTTAATGATAAATTCGGAAAATCGGGCACACCTGCAGCATTATTTGAAGAATATGGATTGACTGCAGTTGAAATATATAATAAAGCCAAAGAATCAATTAAAATAAAGAAATAGGAGGAAGAAAATCATGGCAGAAAACAGATTAATTGGTGGTTACCCAGTAATTGGTATCCGCCCAACAATCGATGGTCGTAGAGGACCACTTAAGGTAAGAGAATCATTAGAGGTTCAGACGATGAATATGGCTAAATCAGCAGCTAAATTATTCACAGAAAACCTTAAGTATTCAAACGGTGAACCCGTTAAAGTTGTAATTGCTGATACAACTATCGGTAGAGTTGCAGAAGCTGCAGCTTGTGCTGAAAAGTTCAAAAAAGAGGGTGTTGATATCACTCTTACAGTAACACCTTGCTGGTGCTACGGTTCTGAAACAATGGATATGGACAAAGATACAATTAAAGCTGTATGGGGCTTTAATGGCACAGAAAGACCTGGTGCTGTATATTTAGCAGCAGTCCTTGCTTCACACGCACAGAAGGGTCTTCCTGCTTTCGGTATCTACGGTCATGATGTTCAGGATATTGATGATACATCTATTCCTGCAGACGTTGAAGAAAAACTTTTAAGATTCGGCCGTGCTGCTGTTGCTGTTGCAACAATGAGAGGTAAGTCATATCTCCAGATTGGTTCAATTTGTATGGGTATCGGTGGTTCTATCATCGATTCACATTTCATTGAAGATTATCTCGGCATGAGAGTTGAATCTGTTGATGAAGTAGAAATCATCAGAAGAATGACAGAAGGCATCTATGATGCTAAAGAAGTTGAAAAGGCATCAAAATGGATTAAAGAAAACTGTATCGAAGGCTTTGATAAGAATCCTGAAGATATGCAGCTTACAAGAGAAAAGAAAGATGAGCAGTGGGAATTCGTTGCTAAAATGTACTGCATAATCAAAGACCTTATGAACGGTAATAAGAACCTTCCTGAAGGTTGCGAAGAAGAAATGGTTGGTCATAACGCGATTGCAGCAGGTTTCCAGGGTCAGAGACAGTGGACAGACTTCTATCCAAACTGTGACTTCCCTGAAGCTATGCTTAATACTTCATTCGATCACAATGGTGCAAGAGAACCATACGTTTTAGCTACAGAAAATGACGTTCTTAATGGTCTTGGTATGCTCTTTATGAAACTTCTTACAAACAGAGCTCAGATTTTTGCTGATGTTCGTACATATTGGAGTGGAGATGCTGTTAAGAGAGTAACAGGTTATGAAATTGAAGGCAAAGCCAAAGAGGCTGATGGATTTATTCACCTTATCAATTCAGGTGCAGCTTGTCTTGATGCAAACGGCGAAGCTAAAGATGCAAACGGAAACGGTGTTATTAAGCCTTGGTATGAAGTAACAGAAGCTGATCAGAAAGCTATTATGGAAGCTACAACATGGAATCCGGCTGACCTTGGATATTTCAGAGGTGGCGGCTATTCTTCAAGATTCTTAACAAGAGCCGAAATGCCTGCCACAATGATAAGACTTAACCTTGTTAAAGGTCTTGGACCGGTTCTTCAGATTGCTGAAGGTTGGACAGTTAATCTTCCTGATGAAGTATCAGATACTCTTTGGAAGAGAACTGACTACACATGGCCTTGCACATGGTTTGCTCCAAGATGCACAGGTGAAGGTGCTTTTAAAACAGCTTACGATGTAATGAATAACTGGGGTGCAAACCACGGTGCTATTTCATATGGTCATATTGGTGCTGACTTAATTACACTTTGTTCTATGCTCAGAATTCCTGTATGTATGCACAATGTTCCTGAAGAGAAAATCTTCAGACCTGCTGCGTGGAATGCTTTCGGTATGGATAAAGAAGGTTCTGATTACAGAGCTTGTGAAAATTACGGTCCAATGTATGGTAAGTGCAGTAAGTAATTTTAAAATAACAACGGAAGCCGCCTTGTGTGGCTTCCGTAAATTTAAGAGGTGACAAAATGAAAAAGATGTTATCGTTTGACTTTGGCGCATCAAGCGGCAGAGCAATTCTCGGTACGATTGAAAACGGCGTACTTAAAACAGAAGAAATGCATCGTTTCAGCAACGATCCTGTTGAGGTTAACGGTACTTTCAGTTGGGATATTTTAAGACTTTTTTATGAAATAAAACAGGGAATTTTAAAATGTGTAAATGCCGGACACAAAGACATTGCATCTATCGGTATTGATACATGGGGTGTTGACGTTGGTTTTCTCGATAAAAAAGGAAGACTTATCGGCAATCCTCTTCATTATCGTGATACAATTACAGAAGGTATTCAGGAAAAAGCATTTAAAGTTATGGAAGCTAAAAAACTGTATGAACGTACAGGTATCCAGTTTATTGATTTTAATACTTTATTCCAGCTTCATGCTATGAAACTTGATAATTATCAGCCATATTTAAATGCTGATAAGATGTTATTTACACCTGATTTACTTAATTATTTCCTGACAGGAGAGAAAACAACTGAATATTCAATTGCAAGTACAAGTCAGATGCTCGATGCTGAGAAGCGTGATTGGGCAACCGATGTTCTTGATGCTTTTGAAATTAATAAAGATATTCTTTGTGATGTAGTTATGCCGGGGACTATTATAGGTAAGTTATCTGCAAGGCTTGCTAATGAACTTGGCTGTGATCAGATTCCTGTTGTTGCCATTGCAGGTCATGATACCGCTTCGGCTGTAGCATCTGTTCCTGCAGAAAATGAGAACTATGCTTATATAAGCTGTGGTACATGGTCACTTTTAGGCGTTGAACTTGACAGTCCTATTGTAAATGAGAAATCGTTTGATGCTGCTTTTACAAATGAAGGCGGAGCTTTTAATAAAATCAGATTTCTTAAAAACATAATTGGTCTTTGGTTAGTACAGGAATGTAAGAGACATTGGGACAGAAGGGGTGTAGGTAAGTCATTTGCTGAACTTGAAACTCTCGCAAGAGCTTCAGAACCGTTCAGAAGCTTCATAGACCCATCTGACGATTCGTTTATGGCTCCTAACGATATGCCTGCACGTATTGCGGAATACTGCAAAAAAACGAATCAGCCTGTACCTGAAACTCAGGGTCAGTTTGTGAGATGTATTATGGAAAGTTTAGCTCTTAAATACAGACAGGCAATTGAAAATCTTGAAGGCGTTATAGGAAGACCTATCGAAACCATTAATATGGTTGGTGGCGGCATCAAAGATAAAATGCTTTGTCAGTTTACCGCTGAGGGAACAAACAGAAAGGTTATTACCGGACCTGTAGAAGCTACAGCTATGGGTAATCTTCTTATGCAGGCTTATGCACTTGGTGAAATCAAAACACTTGAAGAACTTCGTGATGTAGTTAAGAAATCTACAGAGCTTGATGTTTATATGCCTGATAACCGTGAAGAATGGGATAAAGCATATGAAAAGTTTCTTGAAATTATAAAATAATTTATTAATTATCGGTTACGGCTTTTGCCGTAACCGGTATAAATAAGGT
>JAGARF010000168.1 GCA_017622395.1 Clostridia bacterium
ATTTCAGAAGCATCATCAAAATAAATCTTGATGTGGTTCTGAACTTCAAAGTCTGCTTCCTTACGCATTGTCTGTATCTTACTGATAATTTCTCTTACAAAACCTTCTTCTATAAGAGCATCGTTGAGGTTTGTATCAAGAACAACAGTTACATCCTTTTCATCCTGAGCAACCATTCCCTCTTTCTGGATAGTCTCAACTAAAATGTCTGTTTCTTCAAGGATTACCTCTAAGCCGTCAAGGTCAAACTTAAATGTTCCTGTTTCTTTAAGCTCTTTCATTGCAGCCGATGTATCACAAGATGCAAGGTATCCGCTTATTTTCCCTAAAACTTTACCATACTTAGGACCGAGTGTTCTGAGCTGTGGCTTAAATTTATAACCGATAAATGCAGAAACATCTTCAGCAAATTCAAGTCCTTTAACATTAAGTTCTTCAAGAACAATGCTTTCGTAGCCTTCTTCAAGCTTCTGAGCAGCTTTATAGTATACTGTTGAAAGCGGCTGTCTGTTCTTAACATTTGCTGCGTTTCTTGCAGCTCTTCCTGCAACAACAACATTTAAAACAGTATTCATATTTTCTTCAAGCTTTTTGTCGATAAATGTATCATTTGCTACAGGGAAATCACAGAAGTGAATGCTCTCAGGTGCATTTTTATCATTTGTTCTTACTAAGTTCTGATAGATTTCTTCTGTCATAAACGGAACAAAAGGTGCACAGAGCTTTGAAAGCTCAAAGAGAACTGTGTAAAGTGTCATATAAGCATTAATCTTATCCTGCGGCATATCCTTCTGCCAGAATCTTTCACGGCATCTTCTTACATACCAGTTTGAAAGCTCGTCTGTGAAGTTCTGAATATTTCTTGATGCCTCAGTAATTTTATAGTTTTCAAGGTCACTGTCTACGCTCTTTATTAAAGAATTAAGCTTTGATAAAATCCATTTGTCCATAACAGGAAGCTTGTCATATTCTAAGCTGTACTGTGTAGGGTCAAATTTATCAATGTCTGCATAAAGAATGTAGAACGCATATGTGTTCCAGAGTGTACCCATAAACTTACGCTGACATTCATTAACTGCATCAGGATGGAATCTGTTTGGAATCCAAGGTGCACTTGTTGAGTAGAAGTACCATCTTACGGCATCTGCACCCTGATTGTTAAGAACATCCCAAGGGTCTACAACATTTCCTTTATGCTTACTCATTTTCTGTCCGTCTTTATCCTGAACATGACCGAGAACTATAACATTCTTATAAGGTGACTGCTCAAAAATAAGAGTTGAAATAGCCATTAATGTGTAGAACCAACCTCTTGTCTGGTCAATAGCTTCGCTGATAAAGTCAGCAGGGAAATTTTCGTCAAAGATTTCTTTATTTTCAAATGGATAATGCCACTGTGCAAAAGGCATTGAGCCTGAATCGAACCAGCAGTCGATAACCTCAGGAACTCTCTTCATCTGTCCTCCGCATTCAGGACACTTAATAAACACATTGTCAATATATGGTCTGTGAAGTTCGATATTTTCAGGACAGTTATCGCTCATACTCTTAAGCTCTTCTATGCTTCCGATTGTATGTCTTTTTCCGCATTCACATTCCCAGATAGGGAGCGGTGTTCCCCAATATCTTTCTCTTGAAAGACCCCAATCAATAACATTTTCAAGGAAGTTACCAAATCTGCCGTCTTTGATGTTTTCAGGCATCCAATTAACTGTTGCGTTATTTTTAAGTAACTGCTCTCTTACCTTTGTCATACTGATAAACCATGACTCTCTTGCATAGTAGATAAGAGGTGTGTCACATCTCCAGCAGAATGGGTATGAGTGAGTAAACTTCTGTGCTCTGAAGAGAAGTCCTCTTTCTTCAAGGTCAGCTATAACAACAGGGTCTGCATCTTTGACAAACAAGCCTTCAAGCTTACCTGTTCCTTCAACACATTTACCTTCTGTGTTAACAAGCTTAACAAAAGGAAGGTTGTTATCTCTGCCGACTCTTGCGTCATCTTCACCAAATGACGGAGCACAATGTACGATACCTGTACCGTCTGTTGTTGTAACATAGCTGTCAGCAACAATATAGTAGCACTCCTGTTTTGGCTGTGCAAAATTAAAGAGTGGCTCATATTTTATACCTTTAAGGTCGCAACCGTTGAATTCTTCAACAATTTCAACTTCCTCGCCAAAAACATTTGAAACGAGGTCTTTTGCAAGAATATAGAATTTACCGTCTGCTTTAACCTTTACATAAGTAACATCAGGGTTAACTACAAGGGCAACATTTGATGGAAGTGTCCAAGGTGTAGTTGTCCATGCAAGGAAGTATTCGTTTTCTTTACCTGCAATTTTAAAGTTAACAAATACTGATGTTTCTTCAACATCTTTATAGCCCTGTGCAACCTCGTGGCTTGAAAGTGCTGTTCCGCATCTTGGGCAGTATGGAACAATTTTATGACCTTTGTATAAAAGTCCCTTATCCCAGATTTTCTTTAATGCCCACCACACTGATTCGATGTAATCATTATGGTATGTAACATAAGGATTTTCCATATCAGCCCAGAAGCCAACACGGTCGCTCATTTCTTTCCATAAGCTTTCATATTTCCATACGCTCTTTTTACATTCTTCAACGAAAGGCTCAACACCGTATTTTTCAATCTGAGGCTTACCGTCAATACCTAAAAGCTTTTCAACTTCAAGCTCAACAGGAAGACCGTGAGTATCCCAGCCGGCTTTTCTCAAAACCTTATAGCCTTTCATTGTTTTATATCGTGGAACTATGTCCTTCATAACTCTTGTTAAGATATGACCGATATGCGGTTTGCCGTTTGCAGTAGGCGGACCGTCAAAGAAAGTAAACACAGGACCGTCCTGTCTTGTGCTTCTTTCAAACACTTTATTTTCATTCCAGAATTTGATAGTTTCAAGTTCTCTTTCCTTGAAATTCAAATCCGTAGAAACCTTCTTATACATTTCAAGTTCCTCCATTAAATCATATTTATAATATTCTACACTTTTTTTGCGTTTTTGTAAAGTACTTTAAACAAAAAAACGGCAATTATTTGCCGTATTCTGAAAAAATTTTTTCAATTCAACATCTGGATAACTATTTTATAAAAATAATCAAAAAATTCAAGCTTTTTTCAGCCGTTTCCCGCGCAACCATATTAACTTCTTCAACCATTTTCCCATTCAAAAACACCTGTGCTTTTCCAACAGCATCATTTACCCGTACAGGTGCAGGAAGTTTTTCAGGAACTATGTAAACAACATCTGTTTTATCCTCTTGTTTCACAGGAATACGCATTTGTCTTTCAGCTTTAACAGTTATATATTCTGTATTTGAATTTTCAACCTTTATTGTTTTATCTTCTGTCAAAACAAGCTTTGTTTCAAGAACGGAAAAGCCCATATCAAGAAGTGTCTTATGGTCATTCCAATCGTTTGGAGCATTTAAGGTGACACAGATTAACATTACACCATTTCTCTCAGCTGATGATACAAGGCATCTGCCGTCTTTTTTAGTAAAACCTGTTTTTATGCCATTTGCACCCTCATAAAGTCTTAAAAGCTTATTGTGATTTTTAAGTGTTCTGCCCCAATTATGCCCTTCCCATGGAATAACCTTTTCCTTTGTTGAAACAATTTCCCTGAACTTTTGATTTTTCATTGCATATGCAGAAATCAATGCCATATCAAGAGCCGTAGTATAATGACCTTCTTCGTCTAGTCCGTTTGGATTTTTAAGGGAGGTGTTTACCGCTCCTGCTTTTTTTGCCGTATTATTCATCATCTCAACAAATTTATCATATCCGCCGATATGTTCTGCAATAGCTATAGCCGCATCGTTTCCTGATGAAAGCATAAGTCCATAGAGAAGATTTTCAAGGGTCTGTTTTTCTCCCTCGCAGAGCCACACAGACGAGCCTTCAACATCTGCCGCTCTTTTGCTTGTTGTAACAACATCTGAAAGATTGCCGTTTTCTATGGCTGTTATGGCTGTTATTATTTTTGTTGTACTTGCCATAGGCAATTTTTCTTCTGCGTTTTTTTCGTAGAGTATTCTGCTTGTTACAGGCTCGTATAAAACAGCGGACCTTGCCGATATTTCCTGTGCATCAACCTTAATTCCTATATTTGATAAAACCAATAGTATACATATTATTTTTTTAAACAAGAAAATCACCGCCCATAAATTCTATGAACGGTGACTATATTTAATTCTCTTTAATTTTTTCCAGGACAGGCAGTAAAAGTCCGCCAACTGAGTTGCCCAAAGTAACAATCAATATGTAAATCAATGCGTCTATGCTCCATTTGTGCATTGAAATATAAAACATATCAGCAATACAATGGTTAAATCCGCAAAGTATAAACACAGCAACAGGTATCACTATACCAAAAAGTCCAAAAACATTTGAGCCTTGCTTTTTATAAGTGTCAACTGCAAGGAACATAAGTATTCCGCAGAAGATACCCTTTATAAACATCACAAAATACGGGCTTGTTATTTTTCCTGCCACAAGTCCTTCTGTTGAAAGATGAGGACA
>JAGARF010000021.1 GCA_017622395.1 Clostridia bacterium
ACAAGCGATGTTACGATTTTTCCGAAAGCACCGCCCACAACAACGCCGACTGCCATATCTACTACATTGCCCTTAAAAGCAAATTCCTTAAATTTTTTGAACATAATTTTTCTCCTTTTCTCTATATTGATGAATTGACAGCTTTGCTGTCATGAATTTTCGCTATCGCTCAATGAATTGAGCCTTTGGCTCATGAATTGCAGACTTTGTCTGCATTAAGGTCAAAAATCGCTATGCGATTTTATTTAATCAAACGCAGGGCGTTTGTTCCTTCATGAAGTCGCAGACTTCAATTCATGGCAACGCCAATTCATGAAATTTATTTCAATTCATGCCGAAGGCAATTCATTATTTACATACGCTCTGGAATTTCTATTGCTAAAATTCCCATCATTTTGTTAAGAACACGAAGTGCAAGCTCAAGTGTTGAAAGTCTTGATTTTCTCTTTTCTTCATCTTCTTCAACAAGCACCTTGTATTCGTGATAATATTTATTAAGTGCTGATGCAAGCTTGTATGCATACTCTGCAACTGCGTTTGGTGCAAAGTCTGCTGCTGCGTTTTCAAGTGCTGTCTGATGATCTGTTAAAAGCAGGAACAGCTCTGTCTGCACATCACCCTCGGAGGGAAGAATTTCTCCCTCTGCACTGTCCTGTGCCTTATTTATAATTGATGCAGCTCTTACTGCACTGTACTGAATGTACGGTCCTGTTTTTCCTTCAAAGGAGCAGAACTTGTCTATATCAAAAACATAGTCCTTGCTTCTGTGGTTTGAAAGGTCTGCAAATTTAAGAGCACCAATACCCACTCTTCTTGCAATTTCCTTCATTTCTGCATCATCAACATCACCGCTGATTGCATCCTTAACTCTGTTATATGCCTCTTCTTCAAGAGTATTTATAAGGTCTTCAAGACGCATAACACCGCCCTCACGGGTCTTATATGGTTTTCCGTCTTTACCGTTCATTGTGCCGAAGCCTGCAAAGAAAAGCTCAGTCTTATCTTTTGCGATTTCTGTTTTTCTTGCGGCTCTGAAAAGCTGTTTAAAGTGAGTTCCCTGTCTGTTATCTACAACATATACGATTAAATCAGGGTCAAAATCCTCATTTCTCATTACGATTGTTGCAAGATCTGTTGTATCGTATAAAACAGCACCGTCAGACTTTAAAAGAATTAACGGCGGAAGAGGCGGATTGTCTGTTTCCTCGGTTATATCAACAACAAGACAGCCCTCGTCTTCTCTTGCAAGACCTTTTTTCTTTAAGTCCTCAATCATAACAGGGATTATATCTCTTACATCAGATTCGCCTTTCCAAAGGTCAAAATCAACCAAAAGTCTTGAATAGTTTTTCTTTAAGTCTTTTATTGAAACTGCAAGAACAGTTTCCCAGATATCAAAATATATTCCCTCGCCCTTTTGAAGCTCGAAAGTAAGTCTTTTACATTCTTCCATAACAGTTGGGTCGGCTTTTGCCTGGGCAGATTTTTCAGGATAGGTCTTTTCAAGAACAGAAATTGTTATATACTTTTCTCTGTCCTCTTTGGTCATAAGATTTTCAAGACCGAACTGCTCAATAATTCCTGCAATAACCATACCCATCTGCAGACCCCAATCGCCAAGGTGAACATCTCCGATAACCTTGTGTCCCAGAGCCTTGAAAAGTCTTTTTACAGACTCACCGATTATGGCACTTCTTAAATGTCCCACATGGAGAGATTTTGCAACATTTGCTCCGCCGTAGTCAATAACTATTGTTTTTGCTTTTTCAGGCTTGTCTAAAAGCAAATCGTCGCTTTTCTTCATTTTGTTTATAAACTCACAAAGAAATTCATCTGATACATCCATATTGAGAAAGCCGGGAGGGCAAGCCTCAACCTTTTTAAAGGTTTTGCTTTCCTTTAAAATTTCAGCGATTTCGCTTGCAATATCAAGAGGCTTTTTCTTATATATCTTTGCAAGAGGCATACAGCCGTTGCACTGATACATACAAAGGTCAGGTCTGTTCGAAACTGAAACATTACCGTATTCCTTATCGTAGCCTGCTTTTTCAAATGCATTTTTAACTTCCTGTGTTAAAATTCCTTTAAAACTCATTTATTTATGTCCTTTCAAAATTTTACAATTTCTGCAACCGATGCATCCGCAAGGGCTATAAGTCCCTCAACGGGCAGCTCCATCATATCCCCTATTCTTCCTGCCGAAACAATAATTGTTTCAAAGCTTTCGCAGGATTTATTGATAACAGTTTTATATTTTTTCTTCATTCCGATTGGAGTGCAGCCGCCTCTTATATAGCCTGTAACGGCATTTATATCTTTAACGGCAATCATTTCAACATTTTTCTCACCAACCGCTTTCGCCGCAAGCTTCATATCAAGCTCACATTCTACGGGAATAACAAAAACAAAGTAATTTCTGCTTTTCCCCACCGTTACAAGGGTTTTAAACACCTTGTCCTTAGGCATACCGATTTTTTCTGCGATTTCTATGCCGTCTTTGAATTCATCACATTCGTAGTGGTGAATTTTGTATTCTATTTTGTTCTTTTCTGCAATCCTGATTGCGTTTGTCTTGATTTTTTCCATAGCACATATATTGTAACAAAAATTTTTTGAGTTGTAAACCTTATTTGTGTAAATTTTGTGAATTGTGCCCCCTTTTAGTCAAAAACTGTTGACTTTGATGCAAAATATATGTATAATATTTAATCAGGAAACAACGATTTACGAAGGAGAGATTATTTTGAAAAAGATAATAAGTTTATTACTTTGCGTTTTATTACTTGTTGGTATGTTCACAGCTTGCGATAAAACAATGACAATGGAAGAAATTCTTAAAGACACAACAGTTGTTATGGGTAAAGCAGGCAAGCAGGATGTTCACGCTTACGAGCTTCTTTACCTTATGTCTATGGGATATGATGCTGAAACTGCATTTGAAGAAATTTCATCAATCAAAATTATGCAGCAGAAGGCTATGGATTCAGGCATTGCCCTCACAGAAGAAGAAATCAAAGCTGCTGATGAAGAATTAAATGCTATGATTGAGCAGTACGGCGGACAGGAAGCTTTCGACGAAATCCTTTCTCAGTTCGGTTTAACCTTTGAACAGTACAAGTCTATTATGGATATGTCAAACCTTGTTACAAAGTTCAACAGCGAAGCTGTTAACCTCGGTCTTTTTGAAGAAGTAACAGAAGAACAGGCTAAAGCATATTTTGACGGAAACTTCATCAAAGCTAAGCACATTTTATTCACAACTCAGAACCCTGAAACAGGAGAAGCTCTTCCTGAAGAAGAAATCAACGCAAAAATGGCTCTTGCAGAAGACACTCTTAATAAAATCAAAGCAGGTGCAGACTTTGACAGCTTTGCATCATTAAACGAAGACCCGGGGTCAGCATCAATGCCTGACGGTTATGTTTTTGCAGTAACCTCAAAGGTTACAGATACCGACGAGCTTTCAACACTTCAGCAGGCAGGCTTTGCTATGGTAGCTGAATTTGAAGCTGCTGCTGACGCTCTTGAAATTGATGCTGTATCAGACCTTGTGCAGACATCATACGGTGCTCATATCATTAAGAGAGTTGCAATGACAGACGCAGACTATGAAGCAAACAAAACAACAATCATAAACATTCTTAACAATGCAAAATATCTTAAAAAGATTAATGAATGGAAAGAAGACTATAAAATCAAAAAGAATGAAAAAATGATTGCATCTATCAACATGGAAGAATTCCAGGCTATTATGGCAGCAAAGGCTGAAGAAAAAGCAGCTCAGCAGCCTGTTGAAGAAACACCTGTTGAAGAAGAAGTAACAGCCGAATAAAACATTAAAAAGAGGGTTTGAAAATCCTCTTTTTTTATTGACAATTTTTGCAAAAAAGAGTATAATTAGAAAAATAAAATTATGACCAAAGAAAGGACTTTTTCTATGAAACATTTACTAAAACTCGGCGACCTTTCTTCTCAGGAAATATTTGAGCTTTTAGAGCTTGCCGAAAAGTTAAAATACGAACAAAAAAACAATATACCTCAGAGCTATTTAAAAGGCAAAACCCTTGGTATGATTTTTGAAAAATCTTCAACAAGAACAAGAGTTTCTTTTGAGGTTGGTATGCATCAGCTTGGCGGATACCCTCTTTTCTTAAGCTCAAACGATTTGCAAATCGGCAGAGGCGAGCCTGTTAACGATACAGCAAGAGTTCTTTCAAGAATGATTGACGGTATTATGATCAGAACATACGAGCAGCAGGAGGTTGAAGACCTTGCTAAATACGGCTCAATTCCTGTTATTAACGGTCTTACAGACTATGCACACCCATGTCAGGTGCTTGCAGACCTTTTAACTATAAAAGAACATAAAGGCAATTTAGATGGTATTAAAATCTGCTTTGTCGGTGATGGCAACAATATGGCAAACTCAATCATAGTTGGCTGTATTAAGGCAGGTATGAAGGTTGCAATCGCATGTCCTGAAACAAATCAGCCTGACAGCGAGATTATGAAATGGGCAAACGAGACAGGAAACCTTCTTGTTACAGACGATATTCTTTCAGCTGCGAAAGACTCTGATGTTTTATACACAGATGTATGGGCATCAATGGGTCAGGAGGACGAGGCTGAAGAAAGAAAGAAAATCTTCAAGGGCTATCAGATTAATGATGAATTAATGGCAGTTGCAAAAGAAGATGCAATGGTACTCCACTGCTTGCCTGCCCACAGAGAAGAAGAAATAACTGCAAAGGTTTTTGAAGAACACGCAGACGAAATCTTCGACCAGGCAGAAAACAGACTTCACGCACAGAAGGCAGTTTTAGTTAAATTACTCGGATAATTACTGTAAGGCGGAACGCCACAGAGGTCGTTCCCTGCAATAAGGAATTATTTACACAGAAAGGAATGACAAAAATGAACGCATATCTCATTCTTGAAAACGGACAGGTTTTCAAAGGAAAGTCTTTCGGATATGAAAAAGAAACAGCCGGCGAGCTTGTTTTTACAACAGGTGCAGTTGGTTATATTGAAACTTTAACAGACCCGTCTTTTGCCGGACAAATTGTTGTCCAGGCTTTCCCATTAATCGGAAACTACGGTATGATTTCTGCTGATGCTGAAAGCAAAAAGGCTCATGTTGCAGGCTATATCGTTCGCAACCTTTGCGATGTACCGTCAAATTTCAGATGTGAAACCACCCTTGAGGAATACTTAAAAGAACAGGGTATTATGGGTATCTGTGATATAGATACAAGACAGCTTACAAAAATCATCAGAGAAGAAGGTGTAATGAAAGCAAAAATTACACTTGAAGAACCAAAAAATGCAGACTTCAATTTTGAAATAACAGATAAAGTTTGTGATGTAAGCTGTGAGGAAATACTTTCAATCGAAACAAACGATGCAGACTTAACAGTTGGAATACTTGACCTTGGTATGCTTAAAAGTATGGCAACAACTCTTGCAGGAAAAGGTGTTAAGTGGGCCGCTAAAAATTGGTCGAGTATTTCGGAATCCAAGGTAGGCAGAGCAGCTAAGGAGGTATGGAAAGGGGTAACGAAACCTTTCAAATGGCTGACTGGTTCGTAAATGTTTATAT
>JAGARF010000169.1 GCA_017622395.1 Clostridia bacterium
GCATTTGCTTCGATTTTTGTACCATCTACAAAAAGATGCTCAAATTTAATTTCTCCTAAATCCTTAAGTTTTTGAACAAGCTGGTAGAACAGTTCTTCGTAGCATTCACTTAATCGAGTGCTTCTGAATCGGGATATTTCATGATGACTTGGAGCTTCTTCTCCGTTTAAAAGCCAAATGTAGTTAATATCTCTTGTGCAAGCAGAGTGTATATTTCTGCTTGAATATTCACCTTCCATAGCTGCATATATTACTACTTTGAGCAGAGTTCGGGGAGTGGTTGCACTTCTTCTGCCCAAACGAGAATATGTATGGTAAAGTGGTGTCAAATCCATTTTATCAATTGCTTCATCTATCAAACGAACACTATCGTTTTCGGGAATTGTTTTTTCTGCAAATTCTTCTGAAATTAATAGTTGAATATTTCTTTTCATAGTGGTATAATCTCCTTGGTATTAGTTATTTTGAGCAATTTAATTATACCAAAAAATGAGGACTTTTGCAATTTGCAATCGTCCTCATTTTTCTCTTTTTCGGGTTGTTATTTTGCTACAGCCCCTTGTTTTTATCCCAAGAGAACTGTAGGAAACTTGGTAGCCACCTTCGTTTCCCGTAGCTAAATTACAAAGATGTTAAAAGAGATTGGTTTTCGTTATATAAAAAAAGCACAGCCTGATAAACAAGCTGTACTTAAATCATGCACCTTATAAACATTCTGTAATTGTTATGAGAAAAAGAAGAGATGAAAATTCTCAAAGGTACACGCATTTATTATCTTTATATTCTGACCTTTTTCGGTCATTACATTAAGTTTATAGTTTACTTCGTATAGGAATAATTTCAACCTTGGGTTCTATAGAGAAATCTGCAAGCACCTTAATTATTGAAGGTGTTCCAATAAGTCTTAAAGTGATTTCAAGGTCTTTTTTTGTATTCCATATTGCAGTTGCTACTGTATCTGAATTATCTTCTTTTTCAAGAGAAGCAAAGTGAGTTCCTGTAGCTTTTCCAAAAACAGGCTTATTAAACCCTGCTTTGAATTCAAAATTCTTTTCATCTGAAACTAATGTAACATTGACTACATTCTCACCAAAACTAAATTTAATTGCTTTGTATGTGCCTTTTTGTGGAATTTCATAAGTGTTACCATTTATAATTTCTGTAATCGGTGACATATCAGAAAATTTATATGTAATTTTGAGATTAGAAAGAATGTTTTCAAGTTTTTCAAAGCTATCTTTATCTTCGTGGAGCGCCTTGTCCTGCATATTAAGCATAATATTTTCGTAAAACGAATCCAATATGTATCCAAGCTTATCATTGTCATAGCCCGAATTAATAACAAAAACTGCATCATAATCAGACATTAATACACACATTTGGCCATAAGCTCCGCAAAGACGGGTTGTATTGTATCTTCCTTTCCACAACTGATAGCAATAACCTTGCTGCCAATCTGTACCTGTTGAACATTCATCAGTTGAAATATGCTTTTTAGTTGCAAGTTTCACCCAGCTTTCAGGTATAATTTGCTTACCATCCCAAACACCGTTATTTAGAAAAGTAAATCCTACCTTTGCTAAGTCTCTCGCTCTCATACGCATACCGCTGTAACCGATATTGATACCTATATCATCTTTTACATAATAAGGCTTTTCAATACCAAGAGGCTCAAAAAACTTAGGCATAAGATACTCAACAACATTCATTCCTGTAAGCTTTTTAACAAGTGCAGAAAGCATATATGTACCATAAGCATCATATCTGAATTTTGTGCCGCACTCTAATTCCTTGTATCTGTAAAAGAAATCGTAAAGCATGGCATTTGACATCTCAGCTCGCTTCTGGCTTTCGTGCACAGCACCTCCCTGCTGACCGAAAGACATAGTAAGCAAATTATGTATTTTTATTTTCAGATTTTCTTTATTAATGTCTTCTTCGAGCAGTTCAGGGAAATATGTACTTATATTATCATCAACACTTATTTTTCCTTCTTCAACAAGAAAGCCTATAGCTATGCTTGTAAATGATTTACTTACCGAAAACAATGAATGCTCTGTGTCAATGTTATATGGGGCAAAGTATCCTTCTGATACTAATTTACCGTGTCTTATAAGCAAAAATGAGTGTGTTTCCTGATTTTCAGGACACTGACACAATGCCTTAACAAAATCTATTATGTTTTTCGAGCTGATACCGCAGGATTCCGGTGTAGCTTTTTCAACAAATTCCATAAGTCAAACCTTCCTTTTAATGCTTATTCAAGAATTCTATATATTTCAGCCAGTCTTCACGGCTTAAATAGTGTTTTCCAGGTCTTATATGATACCCAATGCATCCATCGTGGAAACAATCACCTGTCTTTGCAAGTCTTTCAGGATGCACAAAGCCCTTCTTGCCCCTTTTTTCATAGTATCTGCTTGAAGCAACAGCTGAAAGGTATTCGTTTTTAGGACAAGCCCATTCATCGCCTTCTGCACTCGCTATATAAACAAGATGAGGATAATTTGCTGCAACAAGATAGTGCTGGTCAAAAGGAAGCTCCTCTTCATTATTCACATACTTTAAATAATGCTTATTGAACCAAAATGGGAAACGCTGACAAATATCTTCGATTGTTTCACCATAGTTTTCTCTTGCAAGAGCTGCACCTGAGCAACCTGAATCGTTAGAAACGGCACAGTAAAATCTTTCATCGAACATTCCTGTAAGAAGTGCAGTTTTTCCGAGTCTTGAATGACCTACAACTGTGATTTTTGATTTATCTATTTCAGGCAGAGTCTGGGCATAGTCCATAACTCGCATTGCCGCCCAAGCCCATAAACCTATTTTACCGCAGTCATACTCTCCTCTTTCGCCATCAGGATA
>JAGARF010000170.1 GCA_017622395.1 Clostridia bacterium
ATTTAATGAAAAAACAAAGAATCAGATTAGCATTTTACTTTTTGTATTTATGTAAAGAGTTAAAGCACATGAGAAAGGGGGACAAAAAATGAATACAGCACCTAAAATATCTTTAATAATGAGCGTGTATAATGGTGAAGATTATTTGTCCGAAGCGATTGAAAGCGTCTTAAATCAAACTTTCAAAGATTTTGAACTTATTGTGATTAACGACTGCTCTACCGATAGCACGGGTGAAATATTAAATAGATTCGCAGAACTTGACAAGCGTGTGAAAGTACATACCAATGAAGTGAATTTGAGACTTCCGTCATCCCTTAACAAAGCTATATCATATGCACAGGGTAAATATATTGCAAGAATGGATGCAGATGATATATGTCTGCCTGAAAGGCTTGAAAAGCAGTATGAATTTATGGAGAAAAATCCGAATGTGGCTTTGTCTTCCTGCAGATTTATGACGCTTAAAAACGGAGTTATCTCTTCCGGAGGATGCGGAGGGAAGTGCGACAATGAGTCTATAAAAGCATTGCTTTTGGTTACAAATCCCATACTTCATCCCGGAATTATTGCAAAAGCTGATGCAATCAGAAGTCTTTTGTATGATAAAAACTTTACCTGTACCGAAGATATGGAGCTTTGGACAAGATTTGTTATGGCAGGATATGATGTGGAGATTATGCCTGAATATCTTATGATATACAGACTTCATGATAAACAAATTACCGAAACAACCTTAGAGAAACAGCACAAAGAAGTCATTGCAATTCAAAAAAAATATTATGGAGCACTTCTTGAAACTATGAACAGCAATCAAGAGGAGTTTTATATCAGAGGAATTTATTTCAGAGGAAATACAGACATCAATAAGTTTTTGGATTTTTACAAATGGCTAAAGGCCGTTAATCGCAAAACGAAAGCATTTAATAACGATGCTTTAAACTATGCCATGTTTGAAATTCTGGCAGAATACAAAAGGAAAGGTATTGCAAAGACTAAGCTGATAAAGGCGATGCTTTCGTTTGGAATACCATATCTTGCAGCGGAAATCCCCGAGCGTAAAAAAAGAGCTCGAGCAGACGGACACAGGTGCATTGAAAGTGCTGAAAAAATAGGACTTAAGAAAACCGGTGGAACCTTGGAATTTCCGACTTTTTCAAAATAAAAAGTATAGGAGCCATAAGAATGCAACTATTTGAATACCCATACATCATCATAACCATATTGGTTTTATGCTTTATTGTTCTTATCACTATTGGTATTTATTTTGCCATAAGAGGAGCAAAAACTGCTGCCGGCAGTGAAGAAAAGGCGTTTATCAATATAAGTAAATTAGAAGCCAGCTTTGAAAAATCAGGGAAATTACGCGAAGACAGGTGTGTTTTCTATGCTAAAGTTTCCCTGGATAATTTCAGGAGTCTATATTCGGCACATCAAACCATGAATGTTTTTTCTGAAATAAAGGGAGTCTTGCTGGAAGCTTTTTCAAACAGTGATGACAGTAATATAGCTATATATGGAGAAAAAAACTTCGTTGTTCTTTCAAAATGGAATATCGAAACTGCACGCAAAAAAATCGAAAATTGTTTTGGTGAGCTAAGCAAATGTCTCTTAAAACACAGCGCACTGAATATTATTGATGTCAGAATCGGTGTATATTTTGCGTTTGGCACCCAAGTGTCGTTTGATGATGCAATAGGCCGTGCCAAACAGGCATATTTGCTTGCGAAGAATGAAAATGTTCCATACGCTGAGTGGAATGTATCCGGCGGAAAGGAGCTTGAAAAAAAGATAAAAATAGAAAATAATATAGAAAAAGAAATTGATAACAATCGTTTCTTCCTTGAATATCAACCTGTTTTAGATGCAAAAACAAAGAAAATAATAGGTGCGGAAGTACTATCACGCCTAAATTCAGAAAGCGAGGGTGTATTAACCCCGGGTAGCTTTTTGTCTGCGGTGGACTCTGTTGGAATCAATGATAAATTTGATTATTATATTTTTGAAAAAAACTGCAAATGGATTTCAAACGATAAAAAACAAAGGGAACAATATAAATATACCATCAATTTTTCAAGATCAACATTGTGCGAACCACAGTTTGCGGAAAAGATAATAGCAATTGCACAAAAATATGATTTGAATTTTTCCTGTCTGGCGGTTGAGATATTAGAGGATAAAAACATAACCTTCGATGCAAGAAAGCAAATGATAGATAATCTGTCAGTTCTTAAAGCAAAAGGTATATCTATCTTGCTTGATGATTTTGGAAGCGGATATACAACCTTTGGAGATTTGCAAAACCTTGATATTTCTGTTGTGAAGATTGATAAAACGATAACACAGAATTCGGTTACAGATACAGGATTTATTATTTTGAAAAATATTATCCGTACTGCCGGTGATATTGGTTTTAAGACATTATGCGAAGGAATCGAAACAAAAGAGCAAGAAGAAGCGGTGATAAAAGCAGGCTGTGATCTCCTTCAGGGCTTTTACTATTACAGACCTATGCCGGTGGCTCAGCTTGAGAAAGTTTTTAATAACAATTCAGGAGGTGTTTAAATGCTGTCCGTAATTATTCCTGCATACAATGAGGAATTATCCGTAGAAAGAGCTTATTATACGATATCAGAGATTTTAGAAAAAGCTCAGATTGACAATGAAATTATTTTTATTGATGATGGTTCTACGGATACTACATATAAAAAAATAGAAAACTTGGCCGATAAAGAAAAAAATATATATGGACTGCATTTTTCAAGAAATTTCGGGAAAGAAGCAGCCATCTCGGCAGGGCTTGCAAGCGCCAAAGGCGATGCAGTTGTAGTAATTGATTGCGATCTTCAACATCCTCCTGAGAAAATTGTGGAAATGTATCATCTGTGGCAGGAAGGCTATGAAATTGTTGAGGGTATTAAAAAAACAAGAGGCAAAGAAAGCAAAATGCATGGTTTTGCTGCAAGAAAGTTTTATAGGGTTATCAGTTCGGTAGTAGGATTTGATATGTCAAACGCCTCTGATTTTAAACTGCTTGACCGCAAGGTTGTGGATATACTCAACAGAATTCCTGAAAGAAAAGGTTTCTTCAGAGCAATTTCATTTTGGGTAGGCTTTAACAAAACAACGGTTGAATTCGAGGTTAACGAAAGATTAGAGGGTGAATCAAAATGGTCTGCCATAGGCCTTTTGAAATATGCCATTTCAAATATTTCTGCCTACTCGACAGCACCAATGCAGATTGTAACCGTGCTTGGTGTTATGATGCTTATTATTACTGCAATTTTCAGTGTTTGGGCACTTATTGATAAAATCCGTGGTATTGCCCTTGAAGGTATGACAACGGTTATAATTATCCTGATATTTATAGGAAGTATTATGATGATAAGCCTGGGTATTATCGGATATTATGTTGCCCGTATTTATGATGAAATTAAAGGAAGACCGAAATATATTGTTTCTGCAACTTGCAGGAGCAAGGAAAAGGTAAAATGATTTTAAGGAGGTGCAATATGGAAAGAAATGTGCTTGTTGACAGACTGAAAGGATATGCTTGTTTTTTGGTACTACTTGGTCATGTTATTATGGGAATAAGAATTGCAGGTATAGATATTCCAAATTTTTTTTGGGGTATGGAAAAGTTTATATGGTCTTTCCATGTAGCACTTTTTCTGTTTTTAAGCGGTGTTGTATATAAAGTTACCGGAGAGTGGAAAAGCAAGAAAAGTAAATGGGGATTTCTTCTCTATAAGCTTTACAATCTCGGTATTCCTTACATAGCCTTTTCAGTAATATATATATTGATAAACAGCTTGGTTGGAGAGGCAAATACAGGTTTTGCACCCTCAGATATTCTGAATGTATGGAAAACTCCTGTTGCCCAATATTGGTATCTTTATGCATTATTCTTTTTGTTTTGTATTTGGACAGCTTTTTCAGGAGTATTAAAGAATTGGCAAATTACGCTTATTGTTGTTTTAATAGGCTATTTAGCTCCGCTTTTTGGTATTCCCCTTGGAAGCCTGGATGTAGTGTTTTACTCGGCACTTGCTTTTGGAATTGGCACATTTGTAGATTTCAAAAGCCTTACTAAGCTTCGGACCTGGGCTAAATGCCTGGTTGTGATACTGCATATAATAACAGGTATCATTTTTATTTTACTAAAAAAAATAGAAGCTCCGTTCATAAAGGAAATAATGATACTGTTTGGAATATATTCCAGTATTATGTTCATTTCTATACTCCAGAACTGTAAGGCAATGGCTCGTTTTCTCGATTTTGTAAACAAGTATTCTTTTCAGATTTATTTGTTACACACCATATTTACGGCAGGAACAAGAATAATCCTGCTTCGCTTGAATATAACCCAGTGGTGGATTCATATTCTTTTGGGAACTGCCATCGGATTAGCATTTTCGGTGTTAGCAGCAGTAATTGCAAAGAAAGTTAAGTGTTTGAATTTCTTTTTCTTTCCATCAAAAGCTTATACATTGAAGAATCTTGATTTTAAAAGGTAAGCCTGGTCTTATTGTTGTTTAAGAACTTTATTTGAACCCTATGAGATAACAAAATTATTGTCTCATAGGGTTTTTCTATATCAAAATATGATACGCATTAATCAAAGAAAAGCACTTTTGAAAAAACTTCGTAGACTTATGCCATCTTCTGTTGTATGTTTGTGTTGCCGAAAGGTAAATACAAAATCAGAGAGGAAGAAATTTATGAAGAAAAAAGTATTATGTACGGCATTAGCAGTGACCATGCTGCTAACAACAACGGCATCGGCAACTGCAAAACCTTGGTGGCTCACAGACGAGGAAACAAAAATACGAAATGAAATCCTGCTTGAAAAAGAAAACCTCAACACCCTTGAAGTGTCAAGCGAATTTCTTCTGTCAATGTACAGTACCTTTGCCCAACAAGAAAGCGAAAGCCAGAGCCTGAATGTAAAAATGGGAAAGCGCTACAGGTACAGTCAAGGCCATGCATGCCTTAACTTTAACCGTGTATATGGATACGGGCAGGACGGTGAAAAGAACATATACATAGTCCCCGAACAGACAGCCGCAGTAAAAGTCATATTTGCAGGATTCCAGAGAGGACTCAGTATGAGAGAAATTGCAGACTCCCTTATAGAAGAAAAAATACCCTCCCCATCGGGAAAACCTGTATGGAAAACTGAAGCCGTGAAAAGAATTCTTGTAAACGAAAAATATGCAGGAGATGTACTGACACAAAAAACATATGTAGTCGATCCCATCAGCAAAAAGACAGGAAAAATACTGATAAGGGTAAAACCTTTCAAAACCGCATAAAAACTGGTAAAAATAGCGGTGACAGTAAAACCGTCACGCTCGTACAGAAAAAGCGACTTGTTTTAACAAGTCGCTTTTTCTGTTATATTTGCCTTTGGCAAGTTATATTGTTGCCACAGTTTTATTTGGCTAACGCCAAGTTTTATTGTACTTCGTACAGTTTAAGGGCAAATATAATATCACTCCATCGAAGATGGAATATCACATAAAACATTAAACATCTCTATGGTTTTGCTTTGTTTATTAGGGAGAATCGAACTCCTTGAAGCATATGTGGTAAAATTTTCAAAAAAATATTTTATATATTTCATTTTGGGTGGTAAAATATAAGTAACGATCTGAAAAAGAAGTTGCTTATATGACATTTACAAGAGAGCTTATCGAAAAATTCAGACATCATTTAATGGAAGAAGAAAAATCATCCGCTACACTTGAAAAGTACATTCGTGGCGTGACAGTCTTTTTTGTATGGCTTACAGGACACGAGCTTGACAAGATGGCTGTGCTCCGTTACAAAGAGCATCTTGCCGTAAACTATGCTCCTGCCTCTGTAAATTCTGTTCTCTCATCACTTAACAGTTTTTTCAGTTATAACGAGTGGCACAGCTTAAAGGTTAAAATGCTCAAAATTCAGCGACAGATTTTTGCAGAAAGGAACAAGGAACTTACCAGGGCAGAATACGAAAGATTACTCAATGCAGCAAAGCACAGAAAAAACAAAAGGCTTTATTTTCTTATGCAAACGATATGTGCCAGCGGAATACGAGTCTCCGAGCTAAAGGCATAACAGTTGAAGCAATAAGAGCAAAGCAAGCTCCAAAAAAATGACAATATGTAGGGGACATTCACAAATGTCCCGAAATTTATGCAATTTCTTCTTCTATTTCTATAAGTCTGTTATACTTTTCTGTTCTGTCCGAACGGGCAGGAGCACCTGTCTTTATCTGACCTGCATTGGTGGCAACGGCAATATCGGCAATCTTGGTATCACAGGTTTCTCCGCTTCTGTGAGAGATAATTGTGTTAAAGCCGTTTTCCTGTGCCATTCTTATTGCGTCTAAGGTTTCTGTTAATGTTCCAATCTGGTTTGGTTTGATTAAAATGGCGTTTGCCATTTTTCTTTCTATTCCCTCTTTAAGTCTTTTTGTATTTGTTACAAACAAATCGTCCCCAACTATCTGAATTTTATCCCCCAGCTCTTTCGTTATTTTCTCAAAGCCTTCAAAATCAGTTTCAGCCATTGGGTCTTCAAGAGAATATATCGGGTAATCTGCACAAAGCTTTTTATAGTAGCTAATCAGTTCATCTGCCGTAACCTCCTTTTGTGCCTTTGGCATAAAATATCTCCCCTCTTTATACCATTCGCTTGATGCAATATCAAGACAAAGGGAAAAGTGTTTTCCTGCCTTATAGCCTGATTTTTCGATTGCATCGCAGATTAAATCAAGAGCATCCTCGTCCTTTTCAAGGTTTGGTGCAAAGCCTCCCTCGTCACCTACTGCAGTTGAGCCTTTTATAAGTGTTTTCAAGGTATGATATACTCTTGTTGATGCGTGGATTTTCTCCTGAAAGCTTCCAAAGCCGTTCGGGAAAAGCATAAATTCCTGAATATCAATGTTATTGTTTGCGTGAGCACCGCCGTTTATAATATTAAGCATCGGTGTTGGCAAAATTGTGCCAAACTGTCCCCCTAAATATTGATAAAGAGGTATGCCAAGACTTTTCGCACCAAGGTCTGCACAGGCAAGAGACACCGCTAAGGTTGCATTTGCACCAAACTTTTCTTTATTCTCCGTACCATCCCCTTCTATCATAAGTCTGTCGATTTTTTTCTGATTTAATATGTCCGTACCTTTTAAAATTTCGCATATATGAGTGTTTACATTTGAAACAGCCTTTAAAACACCCTTGCCCATATATCTGCCGTCATTATCACGAAGCTCCAATGCCTCATACTGACCTGTAGATGCACCTGACGGCACAGAGGCAACGCCCACATCACCGAAATCATTTTCCACATATGCTCTAACCGTTGGGTTTCCTCTTGAATCAAGAATTTCGTTTGCCCAAACCTTTGTAATTTTCATAACATCATTCCTTTCCTTTACTATTGTCTGCAAAAAATGGTATATTATTCTTGCAATTTAAGAGCTTTTCTGTTAGAATGAAGAAAATATATAAGGAGAGAAGATATATGGAAAAAACACAGTTAATAAAAGAATTTATCGCTATTTACGGCGGTGACGAATCAGATGTACGCGTTTTCGCCTCCCCCGGAAGAGTTAATCTTATAGGTGAACATGTTGACTACAACGGCGGTTATGTTTTCCCTGCAGCACTTACTATGGGAACAACCATTGCTGTCAGAAAACGAAACGACAGAATTTTAAGGATGAAAGCAACAGACCTTGACGGCATCGTTGAGGCAAACCTTGACACTCCTGACCTTTACAAAGACTTGTTCTGGGGTAACTATCAGGTTGGTGTTGCAGTTGAGCTTGAAAAAGCAGGCTACGAGGTTGTAGGCTGTGATATGCTCTATGATGATACACTTCCTCACGGCGGCGGTCTTTCATCATCTGCTGCAATTGAGGTTGCAACCGCACTTACTCTTGCAACATTCTCAAATGAGAAAAAAGGCATTACAGAGCCTGTTGATATGATTGAAATGGCAGTTATCGGTCAGAAAGCGGAAAATAACTATATCGGTGTTAACTGCGGTATTATGGACCAATTCGCATCTGCGATGGGTAAGAAAAACCACTGTCTTTTCCTTGACTGCAAAGATTTAAGCTACAAGGTTCTCCCTCTTAATATTGACGGTTATAAAATCGTTATTGCAAACACAAACAAAAAAAGAAGTCTTGCAGACTCCAAATATAACGAAAGACGCGCTGAATGTGATGCATCACTTGAAGCACTGAGAACTGTTCTTCCGGGTCAGGAATATTTAGGAACAATTCCTGTTGATGTTTTTGAAAAACACAAGGCAGTTATCGGTGATGAAATCAAAATTAAAAGAGCAACTCATGTTGTTTATGAATGTGACAGAGTTCTCCGCTCAATAGACGCTTTAGAAAGCAATGATATAATGGAATTTGCAAAGCTAATCAACGCATCAGGCGACTCTCTTAAAGACCTTTATGAGGTTACAGGCATTGAGCTTGATACACTTGTTTCAGAGGCAAGAAAGATTGACGGCTGTATTGCTGCAAGAATGACAGGTGCAGGCTTTGGCGGTTGCACAGTTAACATTGTAAGAGAAGATGCCATTGAAGAATTCAAAGAAAAGGTTGGCAAAAACTACACCGATAAAATCGGTTACGCACCTTCTTTCTATGTTTCCGATTTAGGTGACGGCGG
>JAGARF010000171.1 GCA_017622395.1 Clostridia bacterium
CTTTTTGCGATGGTAAAAATAAACCTGAAGAAATAATTACAGAAGCAATAAATAAAGGTTTTTCTTCAATAGGCTTTTCAGGACACTCTGAGATGTATTACTCACCTGAATATGGTATGACTAAAGATGGAACTGAGGAGTATAAAAATGAAATATCAAGTCTTAAAGCAAAATACAGAGATAAAATTTCTGTGTTCTGCGGATGCGAGTATGACATATATTCCGATGTATCAACAGAAGGCTTTGATTATTTAATCGGTGCAGTACATTACCTTAAAATCGGTGACGAAATAGTAGGCATAGACCGTTCTGCAGAAATAATACAAGGTGTTATAAATAAATACTTCGGCGGTGACGGACTTGCACTTGCAAAAAAATATTACGAAGCAGTTGCAGAAATGCCAAAATACGGAAACTTTGATATTGTTGCACATTTTGATATCATAACCAAAAATATAGAAAAAGCAAATCTGTTTGATATAACCTCTGAAGAGTATAAAAACTATGCTTTTGAGGCAATATCTGCTCTCAAGGGTAAAATTCCATATTTTGAAGTAAATACAGGTGCAATAGCAAGAGGATACAGAACAACCCCGTATCCTCTTCCTGAAATAATAAAAGAATTTAAAAGACAAGGCTTTGGAGCAACAATCAGTTCTGATTGTCACGATAAAAAATATCTGGATATACACTTCAAAGAAGCAGTTGATTTACTTAAAGAATGTGGCTATACAGAAATAGCTGTTTTCACAGACAAAGGCTTTACAGGAGAAAAAATATGAGCTTCATATCAATTTTAGTTGTAGTATTTGTTATACTTGGTGGACTTGACCGAATTGTTGGAGGGAAATTTGGTCTTGCAAAAGAGTTTGAAAAAGGGTTTATGGTGCTTGGAGTTATATGCCTCTCTATGATAGGTATGATAGTAATATCACCTTTTATTGCACAGGTTTTAAAACCTGTACTTAATTTTGTCCACAATGTGTTTAAAATTGACCCGTCTGTAATCACAGCATCACTTTTTGCAAATGATATGGGCGGAGCACCATTGTCGCAAAGTGTGGCAATGGATAAAACTATGGGACTGTTTAACGGACTTGTGGTTTCGTCTATGATGGGTGCTACAATTTCATTTACAATTCCTATAGCTGTTGAAGTGGTAAGTGAAGATTGCCACAGAGAACTCTTTTCAGGAATGCTATGCGGCATTATAACAATTCCTATAGGATGCTTCATTTCAGGTCTTATGTGCAAAATTCCTCTTACTGCTTTGCTTGTGAATTTACTGCCGTTAACAATTTTTGCAGCCTTTATTGCAATTTCACTTATACTGTGGACAGAAAAGTGTGTTAAAGTATTTAAGGCAGTGAGTGTTCTGATAAAACTTCTTATAACAACAGGTCTTATTCTTGGAATAGTAAGATACCTTACGGGTGTAGAGATTATAAAAAATCTTGCAACTATAGAAGAAGGTTTTGATATATGTTTTAATGCAAGTGTTGTGATGGCAGGAATGTTTCCTTTGATGTATATAGTTTCAAAAATAATATCAAAGCCTTTAAGTAAAATGGGAACTTTGCTTAAAATAAATAAAACATCTGTTATGGGATTTATTTCATCTCTTGTAACAAATGTCACAACCTTTGAAATGATGAATGGAATGGACAAAAAAGGGATTATGCTGAATTCGGCCTTTGCAGTTTCTGCATCATTCATTTTTGCTGACCATCTTGCATTTACCCTTGCATTTGATGCATCATATATTCCTGCAGTAATAACAGGAAAACTTACAGCAGGCATCCTTGCACTTCTGCTTGCAATGTTAATATATAGAATAATAAATTCAGAGGAAACATCTATTTAAAAAAGTAAACAGTATGAAAAAAGACATATTTGTTTTATAAAAAGGTGGTATTAAATGAGAATTTTTAGCGATGTAATTGTGTTAGAATACATATTTCGCATATTCCTTGCAGGTATATGCGGACTGTTAATAGGAATTGAAAGAAAAAATCGATCAAAAGAAGCTGGCACCAGAACACATTTTATGGTTGCATGCGGTGCGGCGCTAATAATGGTTGTATCTAAATACGCATTTTTTGATGTGATAACGCAAGGTATATACAATGGAATAGAAGTAAGACTTGATCCATCAAGAGTGGCATCAACCATTGCAAGCGGTATTGGCTTCCTTGGTGCGGGAATGATTTTTGTTCATAAAAACAATATTACAGGTCTGACCACAGCTGCAGGCATATGGGCAACATCAGGTGTTGGTATGGCAATTGGAGCGGGTATGTATTCTATAGGTATTGCGTCAACAGTAATGATTATTGTTGCACAGATTGTTCTTCATCTCAGGGGTGGAGGCACAAAACTGTTAAAAACTAAGACAATCATTATAAAAGATGTAGAGGATATTGAATATAATAGTCATATAACTGAAGTGTTCAATAATTTAGGTGTAAAAATAGTAGATGTGACCATTGATAAAGTTGGTTCTGCAAGAAATTATGTATTTACGCTTGAGTTTCCTCTTTCAGTAGATGAAGATTTGATAGTGTCTGCTGTTGAATATAACTGTTTATTAAAAGTATAATGCATAGAACATATTAATTATATTGTTGCACAGGATAAATTAAGTGGTAAAGAACTGTTCTTTTAACAACTAATTAAAAACTATAGTTGTATTTATATATATGAAAAAAATAAAAACAAAGCAATGTGGCTACATTTGAAAAGTAGCTACATTGCTTTTTTCGGTTGTTAAAATATACAAATATAATACAGGCAAAATAAATGGTACAGTGAAATTTATTGATAATAGCACAAATCATTAAAATAATTTAAATTAAAATGAAACGGATA
>JAGARF010000172.1 GCA_017622395.1 Clostridia bacterium
CTACATCAAGAAGGCTCCCCTCTTTTGTGTCCTGACCGTATGCCGCAACCTGAATACCTGTTAATACAATTTCTTTAAAACCGCATTTTGCAATTTTTTCAACTTCATCTTTTATATTTTCAAGCCTTCTGCTTTTTACGGGGCCTCGTACATATGGAATTATACAGTATGAACAAAATCTGTCACAACCATCCTGAATTTTAATCATTGCCCTTGTTTTATCATCGAAGCTATCTATCTTGTCTTCGCAATATTCTCTCTGCTTTAAGGCATCTTCGGCTAATATCTGTTGTTTTTTCTCTTTTAGTGCATTTTCAACTGCATCTAAAATCTTATTTTTAAAGCCGTTACCTAAAATAACATCTGCCTCAGGAATAGTTTCTCCCTTTTTAACAAGGCTTTGTGCATAACAGCCTGCAAGAACACATACGGCATCTTCGTTTTTCCTTTTAGCCTTTCTAAGCTCCTGTCTTGACTTTTTATCGCCCATTGCAGTTACCGTACAGGAGTTTATTATATACACATCGCAAACATCGTTAAAATCTGATATTTCATATCCGTTTTTCCTTAATATATCACTCATTGCCTGTGTTTCGTAACTGTTTACTCTGCAGCCAAGAGTGAAGAAACTAACTTTTTTCAATATATTTTTCCTTTCAATTTTATTATTTTTGTTGACTAATTCCTTATTTTGTATTATTATATAAGTATAAATAATAAGGAGGATGAAATATGAAAACATTTAATATTAAACTTAACTCTATCAACCATGTAAAAACATTTGTTAACACAGTTAACAAATACGACTTTGATGTGGACTTAACATCAGGAAGATATGTTGTTGATGCTAAATCAATCATGGGTATTTTTTCACTCGACTTATCAAAGCCTATTAAGGTTGAAGTTTATTCAGACGATGTAGACGATTTCATGAAAGAAATGCAGGAATTCATCGCAGAATAATTTGCTTTACAGTTAATTTTATGTTCCCGTTACTGATTGATTTTCATTTCGGTAACGGGTTCTTTAATAATTATACCACAAATTTTTAAATTTTTCTATATATTTGGAGATTTTTTATGCAGGATTATGTTTATGAATTTAAAGACAAGCCCGAAACAAAGCTTTTAGTCCTTTATATTATGTATCAGTCAGAGCATATTGCAGATTGTCCTCATATGCCCAAACAGCTTTTATCAGACTTTATTTCAGAGCACATCAACGCAAATTATTTTGTTGTTCAGCAAAGTATTTTAGAGCTTTGTCAGGAAGGCTATATAACGCAGTTTGTGGAAAACCACAAGGACTGCCTTGAAATGCAGCAAAAGGGTCTTGAAACCTTGCAGTATTTGTTTGGTCAAATTCCGAAGTCTGTTATGGACAAAATAGACGAAATAATTTATAACTCCGTTAAAGACTATAAAAACAAGGAAGATATTGTTGTTGACTATTGGGCAGAAGATGAAGGATGCTACACAGCAAGCCTTAAAATATATGATAAAGACAAAAATGCTCTTCATTTCGCCCTCTCTCTTCCAAACGAAATTGACGCACAGATACTTGCAAGAATGTTTAAAGAGAAGCCAATTGAAATATATCAAAAACTCATTGCCTTGAGTTCTGAGTATATTGATATAGGCAGAAAGGAGAAAAAACAATGAAGAAAAGCATCACTTTATTACTTGTTTTAGTTATGCTGTGCAGTTTTGTTATACCTGTTTCAGCATCAAATGAGGTTTATGTTAACATTGCACCATTTCCTGTTTATCTATATGATATGGTTGTAAACAGTGCCTATGCAGAATATCCTGTTATAACTTATAAGGATGTATCTTACATACCGCTGACTTATGACCTTTGTGAAAGATGCAGTATAAACTGCGGATGGGATAATGAAAAAGGACTTTATATTGTAAACCACAATACAAAATCAGTAAATACTTTTGAGTTAAAACCTTTCGGCGGTTTCCTTGCAAATCCGCTTCAAAACAAATATAAAGCTGTTGTTCCCACTTATGATATTTACATAAACGGACAGAAATTTGACAATAAAAACCAAAAATATCCAATTCTTAATTTCAGGGATGTTACATATTTCCCATTAACCTATGATATTGTTCACAATGAGCTTGGTTGGTTTATTAACTGGGATGCTGAAAAATGGCTGCTGGAGGTTGAGCCTAATCATTATCAGAAATTAAGTCCTTATATAGTAAAAATGGAAGATGACCATACTGTTCTTAAAGACCAGGTAGGTGTATACAAGACCTCTTTAAATGAATATGGTGACACAAGATATACACTTGATTATTATTACTACAATTATTTTGTTTTAGGACATAATCAGGATATATTAACAAGAGTTGATACCGAATACGAGGATAATTATTCATATAGAGATACAGGCAACGGCATAGATGCATTGGAAAGAACTGAATTAAAAGACGACGGATTGTATTTTGACGGCGATCTTATAAAAAATGTTACATTTACACCTGTTACTTCAGAGGGACTTTCTGTTGTTCCACCCAAAGTTGCATCTGCAAAACTTTTTGAATTTAAAGACCGTCGTTTTCTTGATGTAACCATTTATATTAATGCAGGTATCCCCGCTCCCTATACTCCCAAAACAAAATATCTGTTCACAGAAACAAACGGAGAATACACACAGGTAAGATGTCCCATGGATAAAACAAAATATATTATTTAAAACTCTTAGAATTGAATATGGTATAAATAGTGTTGGTTCA
>JAGARF010000022.1 GCA_017622395.1 Clostridia bacterium
ATTATATAATAATGTTTTTAATTGGTACATTATTTTTAATAAGATATATATTTATATTATGGAGGTAAAACTATGTATTGCAAAAATTGCGGAAATGAACTTAAAGAAAATGCATCGGTTTGTTTAAACTGCGGTGTATCAAGAGGAGTAGGCAAAAAGTTTTGTGAAAACTGTGGCTATGCAGTGGAAAATGAGAACGCATCTGTCTGTACAAACTGCGGTGCAAGCCTTGCATCAAAAGCGACCATTAATTTCGGTCAGGGAGAAAACAAGTCAAGACTTATTGCAGGACTTTTGGGAATACTTCTTGGCGGGCTTGGCATACATAACTTCTATCTTGGTTATGTGGGAAAGGGTATTGCACAGATTATTCTCTCCTTCTGTTGCGGTGTAGGCTGGATATGGGGACTTATTGAAGGTATATTAATCCTCTGCGGAAACATTAACGAAGATGCAAGCGGAAAACCACTTGATAAATGAATTGCCCTTACGGGCGTGAATTGGCTACGCCATGAATTGCCTTCGGCATGAATTGAAGTCTGTGACTTCATTAAGGAACAAACGCTCTGCGTTTGAATAATATAAAATCGCTTGCGATTTTTACAATCATGCAGACGAGGTCTGCAATTCATGATGCAAAGCATCAATTCATTGAGCAATAGCGAAAATTCATGACAACAAAGTTGTCAAATCATTAATCTTGTAACAAAACACCTTGTTTTGTTACAAGATATGGTGTAAAGTTACAATTATGTTACAAATTAATTCATAATATTGACAAACAAAAATTGCGGTTGTATAATTTGACCGTAAGATGATAAAGGAGTATATCCAATTTCGTCTTAACACAGTATATTATTTTATAATAATAAATTTTTTAAAGGAGGAAGATTTTTATGAAAAATCTCACAAGAATTCTTGCATTAGTGCTCGTATTCACAATGATGGTATCTTCAGCTGCTTTCGCTGCTAGATATACAGACGTTGCTGACGACAGCATCTATGCAGAAGCAGTAGAAGTTCTTTCTGCTATCGGCGTTGTAAAAGGCGATACAGCTGGAACTTTCAGACCTGAAGATGTTATCACAAGAGCAGAAGTTGTTGCTATTTGTAACAGACTCCAGGGTCTTGAAAACGCAGCTAAAGCTGCAGCAGGTACATCAATGTACACAGACGTTGCTACAACAGATTGGTTTGCAGGCGATGTAAACCTCGCATCACAGATGGGTATTGTTGCTGGTGACGGTAACGGTTTATTCAGACCAAATGACCAGGTTAAATACGAAGAAGCTGTTAAAATGATGGTTGCTTCACTTGGTTACAAACAGGACTATGTTCTTAAGCAGGGCGGATGGCCTACAGGTTACCTCGTAATCGCTACACAGAACGAAATCACAAAAGGTCTTTCAATTTCAGCTGGCGAACCAGCTCACAGAGGCACAGTTGCAAAACTTGCTTATCAGACATTGACAGCTCCTTTAATGACTCTTTCTGAATATGATGATGAAGGTAAAGCTACATATAAGCCAGTTGCTTCTTCAACATTACTCGGAACAAAGCTTGGTTACGGTATGGCTTACGGTCATGTTGTAACAAACGAAGTTTCTTCTTTAACTTCTACAGACAAACAGAAGAAGGGTTATGTTGACTACAAAGTTGATTTCACACTTGTTACAGATGACGACAAGAAAACAACTACTATCTACAAACTCTTTGACGGTGCTGTAACAGAACTTATTCCTAATGCATCACACCAGATCGTAAACATCAATGTTGGCGATACAGACATTAAAGATACATTAGGTTATGCTACAAAAGCTTACTTCAAAGTTAATGATGATGATGAAATCGAAGTTGTAACATATGTTGATTCAAACAGAAACAACAATGTTGCTACAATCGAAAATATCGTTGATGTTATGGACAACAACCTCACAGCAAAAGATACTTATGTAGCTAATGACAAGAAGGTTGAATACGGTTCAGAAATCTATGCAGACAGCAACGCATTATATGGTTATATTTCTGTATATGATGAAGAAGTTGATTCTTCAAACACAGAATTCAAAGTAAGCGATGCTCAGATTATCTACAATGGCGCATATGTTGCTGCTTCAGTAGCTAACTTCAAAACATATGTAACAGATAAGGACGTTGGTGGTGTTGAATTACTTGACAACGACGGTGACGGAGAATATGAATATATCTTTGTTACATCATATGAAACAGCAGTTGTTGACTCTGTATTCGGTCAGGGTAAGATGATTGGCTTACTTGACGGCGGTAAAGCTATCGATTTAACAAAATTCGTTGAAGAAAAAGACGGCTTCACATATTCAATCACATTAGACGGTGAAGAAATCGCTGTTACAGACCTTCAGAAATACGATGTTCTTTCTATCGCTGCTGATGCAAAAGCAACAAACTATGAAATCATCGTTTCAAGAAATGTTGTTGAAGGTGCAGTAGAAAGTGCTGATACACAGTATGCCAATGAATTAAAATATGAATACTCAATCGGCGGCACAACATACAAACTTGCTAAAGCTGCTTTAGCAAAAGATGTTGATGTTACAACAGAAGGTAAGTTCTACATTGACGCATTTGGCAGAATCGCTTATGTTGAAGCTGACAAATCAATCTCTGGTAACCTTGCTTTCGTAACAGGTATCGGCGACTATCAGAGCGCAGGTGAAACTGCTTACGAAATCGAAGTATTAAACGAAGACGGAAGCGTAGTTGTTTATACATTAGCTGAAGAACTTTATGTTAAAGAAGGCGCTACAAAGTATCAGTTAGATGCTGCAGGTAAAAAGGAACAGGCTAAGGACAAAGATAATAACCTTGTTTATGAAAAAGATGCTGATGGTAAAGACAAGTTAGATAAAGATGGAAATAAAATCCCAGTATACTTAGAAGGCAAATCACCTGCAGAAGGTGTTGCTAAATACATCACAGCTATCATCGGCGAAAAGAACGACAACACAGTTACAGAATATGCTAAGAGAATCGTAGCTTACAAAGCTAACTCAGCTAACAGAATCACAGCTATCGATTTTGCAGTTAATGGTACATCAGAAGGTCTCTTCTATACAACAGATACTGACAAAGCATATGATGCATCTGTAAACGCTCTTGGTGCATACGGTATCAAAGATTCAACAGTAATCTTCAACTTACCTATCGCTGATGATAAGACATCTAAGAAAGATGACTTCAAAGTTTCAACAGCTGCTTCACTTGTTGATGAAACAAAATATGATGTTGCATACATCAACATTGACGATGCTAACAATGCAGGTGTTATCGTTATCACAAACGATACAGCTACAGTTGGCGGCAAGGATTCACTTGCAGTTGTTGTTGGTACATCAGTTCAGTTAAACGGCAACAATGAAAAAGTAATCGCTGTAACATTCTTACAGAACGGTGAAGAAAAGACATTATTAGTTGCTGAAGATGCAGATGTTAATGATATTGAAAATAACCCATTCGTAAGAGGCGGCTTATTTGAATATTCATTAAATGCTGATGGCGACATCGAAAAAGTTGAATTCGGTATCAAAGATAACGAAGTTGTATATACAATCGAGGATGTTATTAAGAACAGAGATGTTGAGGAGATAGCAACAGATACAGCAAGAGATACAAATAAGAAGATTGACTATGTAAACGGTTATGTAGTTGCTAAGAGTGGCTCAATGCTCGTACTTAACAATAAGTTTGCAGATGGTAAGGAAGATGTTACAAACGGTGACAGACTCGTTATCACAGAAGGTGCAAACATCTACACAATGGATCTCAGCAAAACTAAGGTTGTTCCTGCTGTTGATGCAATCGGTGCAATCACAGCTTGCAACCAGTATGATGGTGCAGCTCAGAAAGATCAGGATACATATGTAGTTGTTAAGATTGTTGACAACAGAGTAACAGATGTTGTAGTTTACAACAACATTAACTTCAAGAAATAATTAAAGACTAGAAATAGTTTTTACAAAGCGGTGGAAACACCGCTTTGTTTTTTGTTTTTGAAATAAATAATTGTGGGCAAAAATCACAAAGCGGTTTTATCATTTATTGTGCATTGAAAAAAGTGCTTGACAAGTTGTACTTTTTATGATATCATACTACGGTAACCGCTTGAGAATGGTTCGCAAGTCCCTTTCGGGCACCTGGTCTCAGCGAGTCTTAATTTAGGAGGTGACACCATGTACGCTATTATCGTAACAGGTGGAAAACAGTACAAAGTTAGCGAAGGCGACATTCTTTACATCGAAAAGAAAGACGCTAAAGAAGGAGACGCTGTTAAATTTGAAGAAGTTTTAGCAGTATCTGACAACGGCAATCTTACAGTTAATCCACAGGGCGCTTCTGTTGATGCAACAGTTGAAGCTCACGGTAAGGACAAGAAGATCATTGTTTATAAGTATAAGCCTAAAAAGGGTTATCACAAGAAACAGGGTCACAGACAGCCTTACACAAAAGTTAAAATCGAAAAAATCAATCTTTAATTCAAAGATACAAATTGCATAAAATCGGAGGTGCAAATTAAATGGCTCATAAGAAGGGTGTCGGCAGTACTAAAAACGGCAGAGATTCCGAATCCAAACGACTTGGTGTGAAGAAGGCTGACGGTCAGAAAGTTCTTGCCGGAAACATTTTAGTTAGA
>JAGARF010000173.1 GCA_017622395.1 Clostridia bacterium
AATAGCTCTTAATGATAACAACCTTGCAATTTTGTCAACTGTTGATATTGACCTCAGCAAGCATAAAGATACATCTGTTGAGCTTTTTTTCTATGGTGTTGAGGATTATACAGTATCGGAGCTTAAAAACTACATATTTGTTTTCAAAGACAAAAAGCTTATTGCAAATGATGTAATTTCATCACCTATGCTTTATGAAGACACAATCAACTTACTTAAATAAGAGCATAGTATAATTTGAAAGGCAAGTGAAACAATGGACTACAAAGAATATTTTGAAGGGTTAAAGGGTAAAAAAATAACTGTTGCAGGTGCAGGCGTCAGCAATGCACCTTTAATTAAAATGCTTGCAGGATACGGTGCAATTGTTACTGTTTGCGACAGCAAAAAAACTGAAAATGAATTAAAAGAACAGTTTAAGGGGCTTTCTCTTAACTTTAAGACAGGCGAAGGCTGGCTTGATGATATTGATGCAGATATTATTTTCAGAAGTCCCGGTATAAGACCTGATTTAAAAGGCTTTGAAGATGCCGTTAAAAAAGGTGCACATCTTACCTCTGAAATGGAGGTTTTCTTTGACCTTTGTCCTTGCGATATTTTTGCGATAACGGGAAGTGACGGCAAAACCACAACCACAACCCTTACCTATGAAATGCTTAAAAATTCAGGCTTTAGGGTTCACCTTGGCGGAAACATCGGTAAACCTCTTTTGCCTGAAATAGATAAAATAGAAAAAGACCACAAGGTTGTTTTGGAGCTTTCAAGCTTTCAGCTTTTTACTATCAGGAAAAGTGCAAAATCAGCAATTATAACCAATCTCTCCCCTAACCACCTTGATTGGCACACAGATTACAGCGAATATATTGACGCAAAAAAGAACATCTTCCTGCACAGCCAATGTGAAAAGCTTGTAACAAACCTTGATAACGAAGATTCCTGCATTGCATCAAAAGATGCAAAAAATGTTATATATTTTTCAAGAAAGCAAAAGGCGGATATTTGTCTTGAGGGTGAATTTATCACTGCCTTCGGCGAAAAGGTTTTAAACATCAACGAAATTCTTCTGCCGGGAGCTCACAACATTGAAAATTATATGGCTGCAATTGGTATAGTGTGGGGCATAGCAACTGTTGACGGAATTTTGAAAACCGCAAAAACAGTTAAAGGTATTGAACACAGAATTGAGTTTGTCAGAGAGCTTAACGGAGTAAGATATTACAACGACTCCATTGCATCAAGCCCCAACAGAACCATAACAGGGCTTAAATCTTTTGACAAAAAGGTTATTTTAATAGCAGGCGGAAAAGACAAAAACATTCCGTATGATGAAATGGGCGATGTTCTTTTAACCAAAGTAAAAAAGCTTGTATTAACAGGAGCAACTGCACAAAAAATAAAAGAGGCTGCACTAAATTCAAAGCTTTATACAAAGGATTTTGAGATTGTTGAGTGTGATGGTTTCAAAGAAGCTGTTTTAGAGGCAGCAAAAGATGCAAAAAATGGTGATATCGTTATTTTAAGTCCTGCATCAACAAGCTTTGACAGATTTAAAAATTTTGAAGAAAGAGGAAGAGTTTTCAAGGATATTGTTAACTCACTTTAAATATGGATTTTAATTTACTTAAAGAGCTTTGCAGTAAAAAAGGCGTATCGGGAGACGAAAAAGAAATCGCTGAGTTTACTGCTGTACTGCTTGAGCCTTATGCAGATTATGTAAAAATTTCGCCTTTAAATAATGTATATGCATTTAAAAAGGGTAAAAGTGACAAAACTCTTGTTTTAGACGCCCATATAGATACTGTAGGGTTAATTGTAAAAGAAAAGCTTGAAAGAGGTTTTTTAAGCTTTGACACAGTTGGCGGTGTTGCAGGAAATATCCTGCCTGCATCTGAGGTTTTAATAGGTGATACCCTTGGAATTATTTCTTCAAAGCCTCCCCATTTGATGAGCGAAGAAGAAAGAAAAAAAGCCTTTGAAATTAAGAATATGTATATAGATACAGGAGATATGAGCGAAAACATAAAGGTGGGCGACACTGTTCGTTTTTCAAATATCCCTGAAATTATGGGCGACTGTGTTTCAGGTTCATATCTTGACGACAGAGCCGGTGTGTGTCTTTTAATTGAGCTTTTCCGTGAGCTTGAAAATCTGCCCTTTAACCTTGCCTTAAACTTAACTGCAGGAGAAGAGATGGGCTTTAAAGGAGCAAAAGTTTTTAAAGAAAAGGCAGATATGTTAATTGCCGTTGATGTAACCCACGGAGAAACTCCTGACGAAAAAAGAGATATGGTTTTTAAGTGCGGAAAAGGTACTGCAATCGGCATAGGCCCTAATATTCACCCCTTTGTTTTTGAAAAATTAAAGGAAACCTGCATTAAAAACAGCCTCGATTACCAGATAGAGGTTTTAGAGGACTCCACAGGCACAAACGCATGGGCATATCAGGTTTTAGACGGGTCAATCCCCTGCGGACTTTTGTCTTTTCCATTAAAATATATGCACACTCCTGTTGAAACTATGGCAGTTTCAGACTACGACAACTTAAAGGAAATCTTAAAGGCATTCATTTTAAGCCTTGATGAATTTCCGAAAAATGAGGAGGTGCTGTGATGCTGTTTAAGCTTTGTGATGAAAACGCAGCTTCAGGCTTTGAGGGTCAGGTTTCAGAGATTATAATAAAAGAGGCAAAAAAGTATGCCGACAAATTAGTAAAAGACAGTATGGGCAACATTTATGCCTTTAAAAAAGGAACAGACTCCCAAAAAACAATAATGGTTTCTGCACATATGGACGAGGTTGGCTTTATTATCTCCTCAATAACTGATGACGGCTATTTAAAGTTCAGAGTTGTAGGGGGAATAAATGAAAATGTTCTTGTTGGCAAAAGAGTAACCGTAGGCAAAAACAAAATAAAGGGTGTTACAGGCATAAAAGCTGTTCACCTTATGACCAAAGACGAAAGAAATGAAAAACCATCCTGCGAAAAGATGTATATAGACATTGGTGTTTCTTCAAGGGAAGAAGCTTTAAAGCTTGTAAATATAGGCGACTATGCCCATTTTGATACAAAAACAGAAAACTTTGGCAAAAACTTTATAAAAGCAAAAGCTCTTGATGACAGATGCGGTTGCTTTATAATTCTTGAGCTTTTAAAGAAAAGATATAAAAATGACATTTACTTCTGCTTTGTTGTTCAGGAGGAAATCGGTGTAAGAGGAGCAACTGCTTTATCTGCAAAACTAAATCCTGACGAGGCAATAACAGTTGAAGGAACAACCTGTCTTGACCTGCCGTTTGTCGAAGAATATGATAAATCCACCTCAGCAGGTGACGGTGCTGTCCTTGCAATAGCAGACAGCTCAACATATTACGACAGAGATCTTACTCAATCTCTTTTTGAATGTGCTGAAAAAGCACAGCTTAAAAAAGTGGGTGTGGGCGGAACAGACGGCAGAGCCTTTCAGCTTAATAATATAAAGGCGGCGGCAGTTGCCGTTCCTGCAAGATATATACACTCACCTGTTTCGGTTGTAAACAATGAGGATATAGAAAATACAATTAAACTTCTTGAAAACTATCTGGAGGTAGAAAAAGATGCTTGATATGTTATGTATGATAGATGCACCCTGCTCAATGGAACAATCAATGCTTAAATTTATACAGACAAAGCTTGAATGTGATAGCGAGTATGATGGGATTGGAAATCTTATTGCCCATAAAAAGGGTGACGGTAAAAAGCTTATGTTTTTTGTATCTGTTGACGAAGATGCAATAGTTGTTATGAACCGTGATAAAAGAAAGGTTCACTTTTCACACAAGGGTGAAAGAAAAATAAACAAGGGCGACCTGTTATCCTTTGGCGGTTATCTGGCGGTTGCAGAGGACGAAAAAAGCTGTACCCTTTTAAAGGAATATGAAATAAATACTGCAGATACAGGCTGTATTTATGCACCTGTCTACGAAGATGAAGGAGTAATCCTTGCGAAAGAGGCGGCATCAAAGCTTGCGGTTTCTGCAATGTGCGAGGCAACCTCTGAAAACAGCAATTATGATGTGTACTTTGTTTTCGGTGTTAAGGGTAAAATGAGAAACACAGGTCTTTCTGCAGCTGTCAGCAAAATAAAGCCTGACAAACTTTTTATTTTTGAAGAAACTGCAAAAGAAAGCGAAAAGCTTTGCGTAAAATTAATGACAAAAGCCTTTAATTCAAACAGAGAGCTTTCGCAAAATCTTATTGACAAATATTCATTAGAGGTTATAATTAATTCAGAAGAAACTTCATCAGGTGCAGTTGCTGTATGCGAAGAAACGGCAGTAATTGGTATTCCTGTTGAAAATACAGAGTTTGCAAGACAAAAAGCAAACACAAAGCTAAGAGAAGATATATTAAATTTAATCAAAGGAGAACTTTAATGGTAGGATTAATTGACGAAAAAGTCGTACTTAAAAACGGCAAGCTTGAAAAAGGTCAGGGCGATGTTACAAAAACAATGGCGTATAACATCCTTAAAGACCACAATACTTCAGGCAATATGGACAAGCTTAAA
>JAGARF010000174.1 GCA_017622395.1 Clostridia bacterium
CCCTTTGAAGGAAGGGATGTTTTTAAACATCCCCTTTTATTTTATTGTTCAACTACATTTTTGTGTTTTGCAGCTTTCTTAAGCATAATCCAGAAGTTTCCTGAAAGGAATACTGATGAATAGAAACCTGATACAACACCTACGATAATAGGAAGTGCAAATTCTTTAATTGCATCCACACCCATAAAATAGAGAAGAACTATTGTGATAAGTGTTGTTATAGATGTATTGATTGAACGACCCATTGTCTGCCATACACTCTTATTTACAATGCTCTGGAATGGTTCTTTTCTTGTAAGTCTCATATTCTCTCTGACTCTGTCAAACATAACGATTGTTGCGTTGATTGAGTAACCAAGAATTGTAAGAAGAGCTGCAACGAATGATGAGTTAACAGGAATCTTAAAGATAAGATATACTGAAAGCATAATTAACACATCGTGAATAAGAGCCATAACTGCAGCTACACCTGATAAGAATTCAAATCTTACTGAAATATAGATAAGCATAAGAATTACAGCTATAATAACAGCAATGATTGCTTTTTGTGTTGTTTCAGCACCGATTGTTGCTGAAACAGCTTCAAAGTTCTCAGCCTGTGCTTCAATTCCGTACTCTGTTGCAAGAGCATTAAGAAGTGCTGCTTTTTCTTCATTTGTGATTTCAACTGTTCTGATAACAGCTTTGTTTCCCTCGGTCTTCTGAACTGTTACATCCTTACCGAGTGCTTTTTCAGCAAAGTTGTTAAGCTCAGCATCGCTGAATTCTTTTCCCATATCGATTGTAAGTGAAGTACCGCCAATAAATTCTGTATCTAAGTTAAAACCGCCGTTTACAAATCCCATAATTATACCAATTATGATAATAACCACAGGAATAATATAAAATATTTTGTTATTTTTTGTTACATTAAACATTTTCTATACCTCCTGTTAATTATTTACCGCCATATAATTTAGGGTTCTTGCTGAATATTCCTGCAAACTGAGTTAAGATAACTCTTGTTACAAAGATTGCAGTAAACATTGAAATTATAATACCAAGACCAAGTGTGATTGCAAAGCCCTTAACTGTACCAACACCAACAACATAAAGTACAACTGCTGCAATTAATGTTGTGATATTTGAGTCGATGATTGCCGCAAAGGCTCTCTTAAATCCTGCACCAACTGCTGCTTTAACAGTTTTGCCTGAATTGATTTCTTCCTTAATTCTTTCAAAGATAATAACATTTGCGTCAACTGCCATACCGATTGTCAGAATAACACCTGCAATACCTGCTAAAGTAAGGTTTGTGTGGAAAAGTCCCATTAAAAGAACAAAAAGACCAATATATGCAACAAGAGCAATGTCTGCAGCAAGTCCCGGTATTCTGTATAACACGAGCATCAATAACATAATAAGAAGAATACCGATTGCAGCCGCTAAAATACTATCTGAAAGTGCTGTTTCACCAAGTGATGCACCAACTGCACTCTGCTCAACAACCTTTAAGCTGAAAGGAAGCTGACCTGCACTGATTAAGTTTGCAAGCTCTGCAGCTGATTCTGCAGTAAAGCCACCTGAAATAACAGCTGTTTCTGAGTTAATACCCTCAGCTGCATACTGCGCATCTACCTGTGGGGCAGAGATAACAGCTTCATCAAGCATAATTGCGATAAAGTTCTGTCCTGCTTCCTTGTTTGCTGCCGCTTTTGTTGCATCTGCAAACTTCTGCACACTTTCTGCATTGAATGTAAGCTCAACATAGTTTTCTGCCGCACTCATTTCTGAAAGCTGACCGTACATCTGCTGTGCCTTTTTAATGTCTGCACCATCAAGTACAACATTACCCTCTGAGTCTGCAAAAATAAGCTTTGCTGTCTGACCTAAAAGCTTAACTGCTTCATCAGGATTTGAAACTGAAGGAATTTCAATTCTAACTCTCTTTTCACCCTGAACTGCAACTGTAGCTTCTGTGTACTGTGCGTTATCAAGTCTCTTTCTCATAACGGCAACAACTGTGCTCATCTGTTCAGGTGTAACATCTTCAGCCTCTGCTTCAAATGTAATAACAGAACCGCCTGTTAAATCAAGGCCCTGTCTGATACCGATTTTTTCATCGAATGCACCATTTTTGGTGAATCCGCCGATTGTATATGTGCCGAATGCTGCAAATACAACTGCTGCAATAAGTACGAATACAATCAAAAGTTTCGCAATATTTTTTCCCATTGCTTTTGTCCTCCTTAAAATTCACATACAGTTATTATATTATAAATTACTGTTAAAGTCAACCTTTTTATAACATATTTACCACTTTACCCTCTTTGTCAAGAAAGGCAAATTCTTCTCCCTCAACAGAGATAATCGCATTTGCATCAGTTTTCTCGGTTATATCTTTTACAAGCTTGTCCGTGCTTGCAACTTTTTCGTAGGCATACACGCAAACATCGTCTGCAAACTGTATGTCCTTCACCGCCACATTTTTATTTTTTAAGATGTTTTCAACCTTTCCCCAAAGTGAATAACTGCATTTTATTTTCACAATGCTGCAAAGACATTTTGTTACAACTATACTGTTTTCTATTGCAGCTTTAACAGCCGAAGAATAGGCACGGACAAGACCGCCTGTCCCAAGAAGTGTTCCGCCGAAATATCTTGTAATCACTGCACACACATTAAAAAGACCCTCTCCCTCAAGGACATTGAGGGAGGGAATTCCTGATGTTCCTGATGGTTCACCATCGTCTGAATATCTTTTTGTATTAGAGTCAAGAAGAATATATGCATACACATTATGGGTTGCATCCCAATATTTGCTTCGCATTTCGTCTATAAAAGCTACTGCCTCATCCTGATTTTTCACAGGCTGAAGTGTGCATATAAACCTGGACTTTTTCTCGGTTATTTCTCCTGTTTCTCTCTTTATGAGAGTTTTGTATTCCATACATTTTCTCCCGTTAAATTTTAAATATGCTCATCATTAGCTTCTTAAGTATACCTTTTGGTCTTAATACTACTATTTTCATACTACAAAAAGCCCCCTAACAGAATAAAATAGTAATTGTTATGTATATAACAACCAAGCACATTACAAACAGCAGCCAATTTGCCGGAAACAGCATATATATAAGAACACCTGCCGCAATCCCAAGCAAAATACTGCACCACATTTTCCGTTTTCTATACATATAATACCACCGTTCAGTACTATTATATAAAATTTCTCAGATTGTGTGATTGATAATTAAAATACATCTTCCTTCTGTTACATCAACAATTGCTGTATCATTTTCAACAATATTGCTCAGGGTTAAGGTAGAGCCTGTGTTTATTTCACCGTCTAAAGGATATTTAAATCCCGAAAGGGTTACTTTTGCTTTCATAAAAGGTATTATGCTTACGGTTTTATCCTTGCAGTTCTTAAGTATTGTTTTCCCGTCAAGGCACATAATTTTGCAATTTTCTTCCGCTATTGAAACATTTTTATATGCAGTAAGAAGAAAAATGTTTGCCATTTCGTGGTCAACTCTTCCGCCTAATGCGCAGGTTAAAACGATTTCCTCTGCACCGCAGGAAATTGCATACTCTATGGCGATTTCCGCATCTGTCATATCCTTTTCAACAGGATATCTTACTGTTTCTATGTCTTTTGGCTCATCTGTGGAGTCAAAATCTCCAAGAACTGCATCAGGCTTAATGTTAAGCTTTTTTAAATGCTTATATCCGCCGTCTGCACAGATTATTTTGTCAAACTCTTTAATTTGATTAAAAAGATAAGTGCAGTTTCTGCACTCACCATTTAATATTATCAAAGCTTTCATTCTTTTTCTCCCATTAATGTCTTGACCACCTTTGCAGGGTCATCAGCACAGAAAACAGCACTTCCTGCCACAATAACATTTGCTCCTGCTTCAATAACCTTGCCTATGTTTTCACATTTAACTCCGCCGTCTATTTCAATATCAAGGTCAGGCTTCATTTCTCTTAACACCTTTATTTTATCAAGACAGTTTTCTATTAATGACTGCCCCCCAAAGCCGGGCTCAACCGTCATAATTAAAACCATATCAACCATATCTATGTATGGGAAGACAGCCTCAACAGGTGTTCCCGGTTTAATTGTAATACCTGCCTTTACTCCAAGGTCTTTTATCTGTTTTATCAGAACTTCTGCATCATTTGTCGCCTCTAAGTGGACAGTTATAATATCCGCTCCGCTTTCTGCAAAATCCTTTACATATTTTTCCTGGTTTTCAATCATAAGGTGCACATCAAAAACCATATCTGTGTATTTTCTTATGCTTTTGACAACACAGGAACCAAG
>JAGARF010000175.1 GCA_017622395.1 Clostridia bacterium
AATAGAAAAAGGCAAGACCTCAAACGGTTATGCCAAGTATGAACTAAAAGATAGCCCTAACTTTGGTCGGTGGGGGTTATTTTTTTACGGAAATTACTAAGAGTAATAGAATTATCATAAATATTATTATGTATTCTTTATCCATAAGCTATCACCTCCTTTATAGAGATGATGGCATAACCGCCCAGTTTTTACACTGTTTTCAGTCTTACCTTTGTCAGGAATACCCGACTGCTTGATTATACCGATAAAATGATATCTTATCAACCGCACAATAAAGCTCAACTTCCGTAAGCCTAAAAACGGAGGGATATTTTAACAAAGACGACCCGTAGTGTATGTATGATACATGAGTGGTCGGATTTGTTAAAAAATAAAGAACCTAAGCAAATAGCTTAGGTTCTTTATGGTAGGACCAACTTTTGCACAAAAAAACATAAATACTCTCTGTTTCTATGAAAATGGCTGATAGATTTTGCTGTTTCAGGCTCGTAGTGTACGAGGGTACATAAGATGCCTGAAACAGTAAAAAACAAACCCGAGTGAAATTCACTCGGGTTTGTGGTGTAACGCCATTTTCGACGAAACAGATTATTTGAGTTCTACTTTAGCACCAACTTCTTCAAGCTTTGTCTTAATTTCTTCAGCTTCTTCCTTAGCTACGCCTTCCTTAAGTGTCTTAGGAGCACCGTCAACTAAGTCTTTAGCTTCTTTAAGGCCAAGGCCTGTGATTTCTCTAACAACCTTAATAACCTTAATCTTTTCAGCACCTGCTTCTGCAAGTACAACTTCAAAGTCTGATTTTTCTTCAGCAGCAGCTGCACCACCAGCAACAGCACCGCCAACAACTGCAACAGGAGCTGCAGCAGATACACCAAATTCTTCTTCGATAGCTTTTACGAGATCTGCGAGTTCGAGAACTGTAAGAGCTTTAATTTCTTCAATCATAGCTGTGATTTTTTCACTCATTTTATTTTCCTCCTAAAATATAAATAAATAATTTTTAAACTTTTTTACGCATTAAGCTTCTGCTTCCTGCTTTTCTTTAACAGCATTGATAGCTCTTGCAAGACCTGCAATAGTAGCATTCAAGCCGCCAGCCAACATAGCATAGAGAGTTTCCTTTGAAGGAACCTTAGCCATAGCCTTGATTTCATCAAGAGATACTACCTTACCTTCAACGAAACCTGCTTTGATTTCGATTCCGGCTGCTTCTTTGTTAGCATCGATAAATTCAGATAAAACCTTTGCAGGTGCTACAACATCTTCTTTATGAGTTGCGATAGCAGTTGTACCGTTAAAGATATCTGAAAGTTCTTCAAAACCTACTTCGTTAGCAGCAAATCTTGCTAAAGTGTTTTTAATAACTGTGTATTCAACACCAGCTTCTCTGAGCTTATTACGAAGTTCTGTGTCTTTTTCAACTGTAAGACCGCTGTATGTTACAAAAACACCTGTTGCGTTACTTTGAAATCTTTCTTTAAGACTTTCAACGACAGCTTTCTTTTGTTCTAAAACTTTTTCACTTGGCATTAATCTTTCACCTCGTTTCATTATTTACAAAAAATTAAGGTTTTCCGCAGAAACGGAAAACCCTTTAAGTCTTTAAACGGTTTACCCTCGGCAGGAATCTTATGCTTTTTCAGCCCCTGCTGTCTGCGGATAACATATGAATTTATTGTATTATAGCATACTAAATTTAATTTGTCAATAAAAATTATTCACCAAGTTTATTTGTGCTAACTTTAACTGACGGACCCATTGTTGAAACAACGGTAACACTCTTTAAATACTGACCCTTAGCAGCAGCAGGCTTAGCCTTAACTACAGCACCAAGAAGTGTATTAAAGTTGTCTGCAAGCTTATCAGCTGCAAAAGATACCTTACCGATTGGGCAGTGAATAATGTTTGTTTTATCAAGCTTATATTCAATCTTACCTGATTTGATATCTTTGATAGCCTTAGCTACATCCATTGTAACTGTACCTGCTTTTGGGTTTGGCATAAGACCTTTAGGACCTAAAACCTTACCGAGTCTACCAACAACACCCATCATGTCAGGAGTTGCAACGATTACATCGTAATCGAACCAGTTTTCTGACTGGATTTTTGTAACTAATTCTTCTGAGCCGAAGAAATCAGCACCTGCTGCTTCAGCTTCATTTAATTTTTCGCCTTTAGCAAATACGAGAACGCGAACATTCTTACCTGTTCCGTGAGGAAGAACTACAGCACCTCTTACCTGCTGGTCAGCGTGTCTTGAGTCAACACCTAATCTGATGTGACATTCAACAGTTTCATCAAACTTAGCGCCTGCTGTTTTGCAAACAAGTTCTAAAGCTTCTTTAGCTTCATATAACTTTGTTCTGTCAATAAGCTTAGCGTTAGTTGAGTATTTTTTACCTCTTTTCACGATAAATCCTCCTTAAGTGGTTATGGCGGAAAATTTTCCTCCCACCTGGTCTGAAAAGACCTTCCAATTATTCTTCTACTGTTATACCCATACTTCTTGCTGTTCCTGCAATCATGCTCATTGCAGCTTCAACTGAAGCAGCGTTCAAGTCAGGCATTTTCTGTTCTGCGATAGCCTGTAAATCAGCCTTAGAGATTTTTGCTACCTTAGTTTTGTTAGGTACGCCTGAACCGCTTTCAATCTTACAAGCTTTCTTGAGAAGAACTGAAGCCGGTGGAGTTTTTGTAACAAAACTGAACGATCTGTCTGCATAAACGGTAATAACAACCGGAATAATAAGACCCATGTCTTTTGCGGTTCTTTCGTTGAATTCTTTTGTGAACTGAACGATGTTAACACCATGCTGACCTAATGCAGGACCTACCGGTGGAGCCGGTGTTGCTTTACCTGCGGGAATCTGCAACTTAATGTAACCTGATACTTTCTGTGCCACTGTAAAGTGCACCTCCTTCATATAAATGTGGTAGTGGTTGCTCTTGCAACCTTAGCGAGTGATTACTCTCCCACTAATCTATATATACGCCTAATTCCATAGGCACATATAAGCTTAATCGTCTATAGGCTTAACTTCGCTGAAGTCAAAATCAATTGAAGTTTCATTGCCCATAAAGAAAACAGAAACTTTAACTTTCTGATTTTCTGTGTCGATATCTTCAACAATACCAACGAAATCCTTAAAGGATTCAGCGGTAATCTGAACATTATCGCCGATTTCAAAGTTAAACGCATAAGATTTCTGTTCAAAGCCGAGTCTTTCAATTTCAGCCTCAGTTAAAGGAACGGGTTTAGACCCAGGACCAACAAAGCCTGTAACACCTCTGGTGTTTCTGACAATGTACCAACTGAAATCTGTCATAATCATTTTAATTATAACATAGCCCGGAAGCATTTTCTTCATAACACTCTTCTGAACATTATCTTTAACCTCAACCACTTCTTCCATTGGTAATTTAATATCAAAGAACAAGTGACCAAGGTTGTTATTTTCAATGCTCTTTTCAAGAGTTGCTTTAACCTTGTTTTCATAGCCTGAGTATGTGTGAACAACATACCATTTAGCTTCCTGTGACATAAGACTTCCTCCTTCTTAATATATTATAAGGAAATCCTTACAGTAAACCTACTACCCAGTTAAATAAAAGACCGAATAATAAATCCACTACATAAATGAAAATACTTACGATTAAAATAAAGGCAATAACAATACCTGTATTTTTAAGAATTGTGCTCCATGAGGGCCATACAATCTTTTTAAATTCGCTCTTATAGCCTCTTAAAGAGTCTGCCATCTTAGCGAAAAAGCCCTTTTTTTCAACATTATCGCTCATTAAATAAACCTCCCTTTATTATTTTTAGCCTAAGAGAAACTTATTTTGTTTCTTTGTGAGCTGTGTGTTTTTTGCAGAATCTGCAGTATTTGTTAACTTCCATTCTGTCAGGTGTGTTCTTTTTGTTCTTCATTGTGTCATAGTTTCTCTGTTTGCATTCTGTGCAAGCTAATGTAATTTTAGTACGCATTTTATTTCCTCCGTTCTCTATTTGAGTCAGACTTTAAGGTCTGTTTTAACTGTCCTTTTAAAGCGACATTATTAAACCTGTTGCAGTTTCACAACAAGTGTACACTAAAATATACCACAGCTTTTCCCATTTGTCAAGCACATTTTCCGCTTTTTCATTACAAAAATTTATAATAACAACATATAGTATATTTTCTGACCAATAACTACAATTTGTACTTTACAAACAATGAAATTTATGGTAATATTTATAAGAAGATATTAAAATCCTACGCAGATACATCGGCAAGAAAATTTATTACACCGAGTTATGCCTTGCCGCAATGCGGTAAGGCATTTTTTATCAAAAAAATAAATAGGGAGATGTTAAAAATGTCAAACAAAGACGCAATTTATGACGCACGCACTCTTGGCGGCGGCAAAATGCTCGTTCTTGGCGTACAGCATATGTTCGCTATGTTCGGTGCAACAGTTCTTGTTCCTCTTATTACAGGCTTAAGCGTATCAGCAACACTTTTATTCGCAGGCCTTGGAACACTTTTATTCCACCTTTTAACGAAAGGTAAGATTCCTGCCTTCTTAGGCTCATCCTTCGCATTCCTTGGCGGTTATGCAGCAATTTCTGCACTCTGCGCAGACGCAGGTGTTGAACACTTTTCTGCATACGCAGGTATCGGTGTTGCCTGTGCAGGTCTTTTATATGTAATTCTTGCAGGACTTTTCAAAATTTTCGGTGCAGCAAAGGTTATGAAATTCTTCCCGCCAATCGTTACAGGTCCTATCATTATTGCAATCGGTCTTATCCTTTCAAAATCAGCTATTGACAACTGCACAGCTAATTGGTGGCTTGCAATCCTTGCAATCATCGTTATCATTGTTTGCAACATCTGGGGCAAAGGTATGATTA
>JAGARF010000176.1 GCA_017622395.1 Clostridia bacterium
ACCCTTCCATGCCCTGAGTCTACTTCTGTAAAAACACTGCTGGGGCGTACCATTTTAGCGGTCTCGAGTATCTGCTCGTGTAATCTTTTCTGGTTATCCTTTACTGCTAATACATAAGATGCCTTTTTCTCCTTTACAATCTTTCAAAAGAAAAGCTTGATTTTCTTCTGAAATACTTTCCAGACGCTAAGGTTGAAAACAAAGGCATTGGGCAGGCTGATTATGTGTACGATATTCCCTCTTTTTTAAATCTGAGCGGAAAAAAGGTACGCCACAAAAGAGAAAACTACAACAAATTTATAAACAGCTACAACTTTGAATATAAAGAGCTTACAAAAGACTGCGAAAAGGATTGTTTTGAAATTTTAACAAGCTGGTGCGAAACAAAAATCTGTGCAAACTGTGAGTACACCTGTGAGCATGCAGTTTTACACTACATTTTTGACAATTTTGATGCTCTGCCCGTTAAAGGCGGTATGATATATGAAAACGGAAAGGCTATTGCCTTTTTTATAGGCGAGATTGTTGGCAACTGTCTTATGGGATATCACCAGAAAACTCTGCACGGCTATACAGGCATTGGCTACGCAATTTATATTGAGACAATCAAAAATACTTTTTCAGATTGTAAGTATTTCAACTTAGGACCTGATATCGGCATTGAGGGTTTAAGACAGTTTAAAAGGCAGTTTAAACCCTTTGAGCTTGTGGAAAAATATATTATGGAGATTTAATTATGACAAACTGTGAAGACTGTGCATACTATATGTACGATGATTATTATGAATGTTATGTTTGCTCCGTCAATCTTGACGAGGACGAAATGATGCGTTTTTTAAGCGGCAAAAACTTTGATTGCCCCTATTACAAAAACGGCGACGAATATTCTGTAGTAAGAAAACAGAACTGAAAAATATGTAAAAAAACATTGATTAATTGACATATTTATGATAGAATTTACTAAATGTAATAAGAAAGGCAATGACAGAATATGAATAACAAATTAAATAAAATCGGTATTTTAACAAGCGGCGGTGATGCTCCGGGTATGAATGCAGCTATTCGTGCCATCACAAGAACCGCTATATATAACGGACTTGAGGTTGTTGGTATTCAGGAAGGCTACAACGGTCTTTTAAGAGGTGAATACGAAATCCTTGATGCAAGAAGTGTTGGCGACATACTTCAGAAAGGCGGAACATACTTAAGAACCGCCCGTTGTGAGGAGTTTAAAAAACCTCACGTTGTTTTAAGTGCAGTTGAACAAGCAAGAAAAATCGGCCTTGACGGTCTTATCGTTATCGGTGGCGACGGTTCCTTCAGAGGCGCGAGAGATTTAACAAGAGCAGGTCTTCCTACCGTTGCAATTCCGGGTACTATTGATAACGATATTTCATGCAGTGAATACACAATAGGTCTTGACACCTGTCTTAATACAGTTAAAGAATGTATTGATAAATTAAGAGACACCTCTATGAGCCATAACAGATGTTCAGTTGTTGAAGTTATGGGTCACGGTGCAGGCTATATAGCAATCTATGCTTCAATCGCCTGCGGTGCAGACTGCGTTCTTATTCCTGAAATACCTTTCAGTATCAGTGAAGATGTTATCGAAAAAATCAAAGAGGGACATAAAAAAGGCAAAAAGCATTGTATTGTTATTGTATCTGAACAGCTTTTAGACCCTGCAGAGCTTGCAAAAACAATCCAAGCTGAAACAGGAATGGAAACAAGAGCAACAATCCTCGGACATATTCAGCGTGGCGGTATTCCTACTATGCGTGACAGAGTTATTGCCAGCCAGATGGGTGCAAAGGCTGTTGAGCTTCTCCTTGAAGGCAAATCAAACAGAGTTGTCCGTATGAAAAAGGGAGAAATCAGCGACATTGATATCGAAGAAGGTCTTGCAATGAAGAAAGAGCTTCCAAAAGACCTTATAGACCTTGCAAATATGCTCAGTATATGACGAAATCTCAGGCACAACAAATGTTGTGCCTTTAGTTTAAGGAGGGTGAACTGATTGAGCAAAAAAACTATTACTCAGATTTTACTTATTACCTGCCTTACAGTTCTGTTTTATGTATTTATCCAGAACTTTGCCCTTGTATGGATGGGTATTAAAGCAGTATTAAGTGCCATTGCACCTCTTATAATAGGTTGCAGTATAGCCTTTATTGTAAATCTGCCTATGTCTTTTGTGGAAAAGCATTTTTTCCCAAAAAAAGCTCTCAAAAAATACAAATGGCTCAGAAAAATCAAAAGACCTGTGTCTTTGCTTTTGGGTTGGCTGTTCATAATTGCGATTTTCACAGTTCTTTTAATGCTTATTATTCCTGAGCTTGCAAAGACCATTATGAACTTTGCACAACTGCTTCCCTATTATATGGACTCCTTTGGCCACAATGTCACAAAATGGCTTGATGCCTTTAATCTTGACATTGAAAGCCTCAGAAACTTCGATTGGGAATCTTTAAGCACAAAGCTTGTGGAATATCTTCAAAGTGCAGGAACACTTCTTGTTGGCAAAACTGTTGGAATTACAACAGGAGTTTTCACATCTGTATTAAATATTCTTCTTGGCTTTGTATTCTCCTGCTATATTCTTTTATCAAAAGAAAAGCTTTCTGTTCAACTAAAAAAGCTTTATGCATCAACAGTAAATCATAAATCCTATGACAACACAATGGTTGTTTTAAGCCTTGCAAATGAAACCTTTTCAAAATTCCTTGTAGGGCAATGTACCGAAGCACTTATTTTAGGTGTATTATGCTATATCGGTATGAGTATTTTCGGTATGCCTTATGCACTTATGATTTCATCATTAATTGCAATTACCGCACTTGTTCCGATTTTCGGTGCATTTATAGGTACTGCAATCGGTGCATTTATGATACTTTTGATAAACCCCGTCAAAGCACTTTGGTTTGTTGTATTTATAGTTGTGCTTCAACAGCTCGAATCCAACTTCATCTATCCAAGGGTGGTTGGCAAATCTGTTGGTCTTGACGGAATATGGGTGCTTTTTGCAGTAACTGTCGGAGGAAGATTTTTCGGTGCTTTAGGGCTTTTGATAAGTGTTCCAATTTTCTCAATTATATACTGCCTTATCAGAGCCTTTGTTCACACAAAGCTTGAGGAAAAGAAACCAAAACCCGCTAAACAAAAAACAGACTAAAAAAAGGTTGCGATAATTCGCAACCTTTTTTATTTAGTTAAAATATCTCTTTAAAAGACCTTCAAATGCTTTTCCATGACGAGCTTCGTCGCGAGCCATTTCGTGAACTGTGTCGTGAATTGCATCAAGGTTTGCTTCCTTAGCTCTCTTTGCAAGGTCAAATTTGCCTGCTGTTGCACCGTTTTCTGCCGCAACTCTCATTTCAAGGTTTTTCTTTGTTGAATCTGTTACAACCTCACCTAAAAGTTCTGCAAATTTTGCAGCGTGTTCTGCTTCTTCCCATGCTGCCTTTTCCCAATAAAGACCGATTTCAGGATATCCTTCTCTGTGTGCAACTCTTGCCATTGCAAGGTACATACCAACCTCGCTGCATTCACCTTCAAAGTTTGCTCTTAAATCAGCGATGATATCTTCGCTAACACCTTTTGCAACACCAACAACGTGCTCAGCAGCCCATTCTCTTTCACCCTTCTGTTCGTTAAATTTTTCTGGACCTACGCCGCAAATTGGGCACTTCTCTGGTGCAGAATCTCCTTCATGAACATAACCACATACTGAACATACA
>JAGARF010000177.1 GCA_017622395.1 Clostridia bacterium
GGAAGATATGTCAATAGACCTTTACAGATACTCTACATACGGCGTAAGAGAAAATCACGAATACTGCGTTAAAAACTTGCTTGAAGAAATAGACAGACCGGGCGAGTGGTATATAGATTTTGATACAATGACACTTTATTACTATCCTGAAAGAGCTTTCAGGGAAGGTGATGTTTTTGAAGTTTCAACCCTTAAACAGGCATTTGTTTCTCTTAATGGGGCATCTTATCTTAACTTTAAAGATATTACATTTAAAAACAGTTTAGGTCTTGTGCAAACAATTTATGATAATCAGGGGAATTATGTAGATTTCGGCAGATACCACTCGAAAAATCAGTTTGAAGATTTTGGTGGCGGTATTGAATTCGGAAATAATTCCCACGACATTGTAATTGACGGATGTATCTTTAAGGATATTGGCGGTAAAGGTGTTAGAAGTATCGGTTATTTAGGATATCAGAGTTTTTGGGGAGATATGAACATATATGTTCAGAATAACAACTTCTACAGAAATTCAGACGGTGCCATAAGAGTTGGTACAGGTGTTGGAAACACACTATCATATGGTAATTTCAACATCACAAACAATTTCTTCTATGAAAACGGTGTTATGAATGCAAATAACGGAGATTGCGGATACACAATTAAAAACAACTTGTTCGTGAGAATTTTCAATCACGCAATCAGATGTGATGGTTGTGAATACACAGTAGACAACAATGAAATAAGCTATGGTGATTATGCTATGAGTGATATGGGTGCTATTTATAACGGAAGAAACACAACAGAGCACGGTTCATCAATTTCAAGAAACCTTATTACAAACTATGGTCCTGCACCTAAAGAGGTTCGTTCGTTCCCTGCAGGCGGTATTTATCTTGATGATACAGTTGGCGGAATAACCTTAACACAAAATATGACAACTGCAAGAAGCAAGAACTATCAGTCAACAGGCGTTATTTACGGTGGCGGACCTGATGTTAAATATTTTGGTAATATATCACTTGATGCCAACAGAGGCTTTGTAATACAAAACCGAGCAGGTTCAAATATTTCATATCTTAAACAGGCGTTGTCTTCAACCAAAGCCAGACTTGAAAATGGCGCAGAGATATGGCTTAAAAAATATCCTGAAGTTGAAAGAATGAAAGATTGGATTGATGATGTAAATCTTTATGATGCGCAGGTGCAGATTTATGATAACCTTTCAACAAACAACGATGTACCTACACACAAAACTAACTTTGATTTAAAACCATATTTAACAGGAAGAACAGACGATGCAATAATACTTAACGATTTAAGCATTTATGTCGACCCTGAAAACTATGACTTCAGATTGAAAAAAGAAGCAGTTGAAAAGTATAACCTCCCTTCAACACTTCCAAACGAAGAAAATATTGATATAGACTCAATCGGTCTTCAAAGAGATATGGTATATAACAAAGATTTAGTTAATTTCGAAATCACATATCCAATAAACGGACAGATGGTTGACTATTCAAACAAGGTAGGTATTTCGTGGCAGACTTCTGATGCTGCAACAATATATGAATACAGTATTGCAACAGATAAAGAGTTTAATAACATTGTTGCCTATGATAAAACTATGGACAATTATGCTGAAATAACTTCTCTTAAAGCAAACAAAACATACTATGTGAAAGTTAAAGCTTATTCTCAGTCGAGAAAACACGGATATGAGGTTGAAAACAGCAACGGCATAGTTGAGTTTAAAACACCATCAAGTATTTACAGCAATACTGCACTTCTTGAAGAAGCGGTTTCAAAGCTCGAGAAGGAAGTAGCACAGCTTGATGAAGGAATAATTGCAGGTCAGGCAAAGATTGGAACAAAGGCAAAAGCAAGTGAAGTTATAAGTGATGCTAAAAAGGTGATTTCAGGCAAACCTGCACAGACAATTGTTGATAAGAAAACAAATGAGGTAACAGACTTTACAAATAAGCTTGATGCATTTAAAAACACAGGCTATGCAACACTTAAAATAAATAAAAAATCTGTATGGAATCAATCTGTACCTCTTGTATCAATTGAGCAGAGTGATGGCACTGCGGTCTTTACAACAGAGAAAGCAAGTACAGTATCTCTTAATCAGATTCTTCCAAATACAGAGGTAGTGAAGTTTAAATACACAATTTCAAGCCTTGATGAATGGCACGCATGGGGACTCAGAATGCAGGACGGCACTAAGGCTATTTACAGTGACAATTGTTACTATGTAATAGTTAAAAAAGATATGTTTGAACTTCAGAAGAAAGGTAAAATTCTTAAAACTGCTGAAAATACAGGAATTATAGAGCCAGGAAAAGAATATGAAATCACATTTGGTGCAGTAACAATGGAAGGCGGAGTAAACCTGTATGCAGAGGTTGACGGAAAACCAATTTTTGATTATCTTGACACAGAAGATACTAAAGATTTGCCTGGTATGTTTGGATTCTATATACCAAAAGGAACAACAGTAAATGTTTCAAAAACAGATAGTGTTCCGGCAGGTTTGTTCCAGCCCTCACAGATGATTTTAGAACAAAGTACACTTGGTGAAAAAATAGTGTTTGATACTAAACACGAAACGTTCAAGATTATAAACGGAAACTTCATTGATAACAAATACGACAGAAATCCTGACGGTGCTACAGAATACGAAAGCAAAGATGCAGGTTCTGAAGTAAGATGGACAATGACAACAAAAGGAGATACAACATTTGAGGTTTACTATTTCCACCACGGAGCAACAGGAAATGATAATAATGTTGAAATCATCTTAAACGGTAAAGACGGAACTTATAAAACAAAGGTGGATATGAGTAAAGGCGGAGAAGAATACAGACTTCTTGGAACATTCAAATTCGTATCCGATAATGCAGCAATTGGTGTAACATCTATCGTATTCAAGGGCAGCGGAAATGGAAAGCTTCCGATTTCATCTGTATATATCAGAGAAGTTTCAAATGATAATCCTGATATGTTAAAACCTGAAAATCAATAAATAAAACAGGGAGGGGGGCTTCCCCTCCCGAAGGAGTAAAAATGAAAAAAATAACATCAATAATACTTGTGCTTTTGATGCTTATGTCTTTTTATGTGCCTGTAGGTGCTGCAGGTGCAATAGTTGAAAGTGTTTCAGTTACAGAAACAGGCTTAACAATAAGCGGAAATGCAGGAGGGTTTAAGGATAATATTTCAATATTCCTTTTAAGACCCGATGTTACCGATGAGGACATTGAAAATGTTGCAGATGGTGAAGCTATTTTCCTTCTTTCACAGTATGCAAATGTTGTTGGAACAGACGGAAACGGAGCTTTTACCGTTGGAATCGAAACAAGCATTGAACAGGGCAAGGTTTACACCCTGAAAATAACAGGGACAGAGCTTGAAGAAACTTTAAAAATAACAAATAAAGGCTATACCGTTGAAAGAAATGAGCTTGTTGAGTTTATCCGTTTTTATGACGATAAAATAATCGTAGACGGCTGTGCAACAGAAGAAAACAGCGATGTAGACCTTTATGTATTTGACGAAGCCTTAAGCATATATGAGGCATTGGCTGATGAAAGCAAGCTGAAAGCCAAGGCAAGCCTTTTATCAGGTGAAGACGGTGCGTTTTCGGCAGAAATTCCAATAGCTTTTGAGGACAGCAAGACATACAGCCTTTATGTTCTTCAGACAGAAGCAAACGGCGCTTCTTATGAGAGCAGTATTCACAGAGTAAGAAAACCTGAAACTATTTATGTTGGCGAAGATTTTGCCACAATTCAGGCGGCGAGGGATTATTTAAGAACAAATCTTAAAGATGTACCTGTAAATGTAATAATCAAAGACGGAGATTATATTTTAACAGATACATTAACCTTTACTTCTGCAGATGCAAGAAATATTGATACAGCCGTTACATACAGAGCAGAAAATCCCGGTAAGGCAAGTATAAGCGGTGCTAAAAAGTTAAGCTCTTTGGTAGAAGTTTCGGAAACAGACAGCGTATACAGCAGAATACCTGAAAATGCAAGAGATAAGGTTGTGAAGGTTAATCTTATTGAGCAAGGATTTACATCTGATTATCTTGATTTTATAGATTATTATATGGAACATTCTACTGAGCTTAGTGAAGACAAACCTATTACATCAGGGAAAAATGTAGTTCCGCTTACAGTTCTTTTGAATGATAGTCCACAGAAAATATCTTCATATCCTAACAGCGGTTTTGCAGAAGATGCAGGATATGTTGAAGGATATGCAGACAGAATGACAGTAAATACAACCCTTGCAGAAAAATGGAAGAATGCTCCCGATATGTTTATAAAAGCATATTTTGCATATTCCTGGGCAGGTGAATGTTCAATTGTTAGAAATATAGATGCGTCAACAGGTTTGCTGACCTTCGGATATGATACCTCATACGGAGTTAAGCCTCTTAAAGAAGAGGCAACAATAAGATGGAGCGCAAATAACCTTGCAGAAGAAATGGATGTTCCCGGTGAATGGTATCTTAACTCAGAAAACGGAGATTTTTATTACTATCCGCCATATACCCTCACTGAAAGTGACAGCCTTGAAATAGCGGCTCTTGATAAAGATTTAATCAGTATAAAAGATGCAGCTTTTATATACTTTGACGGTTGGACGGTTTGTGAAAACAGTCCTTCAAAATATCTCTACAACCATGAACCTTCAAGAAATAACGGCTTTGAATTTTTAGATACAGAAGCAGATACAAACCATATCAGAATTGATAACTGTATTATAAGAGATATAGGTGCAAACGGTATCTCAGTATATGGCACAAACCATAACAATCTCGTGTTTGACGGACTTGTTATATACAACACAGGCTTTAGCGGTATTTATTTAAATGCAGGCGGAGATACAAGCCTTATAGAAAGTAAATCTGTAATCAGAAATTGTGATATTTCAAATCCGAGTATCTATACCGAAAATAATAGTGCAAGCTGTATAAAAATAGGTGGATGCGGAGTACTTGTTGAACATAATGTTCTTCACAACAGTAAATCTATAGGCTTAAGATATGGCGGTACCTGTCATATCTTAAGATACAATGAGCTTTATAATAACACCTACGAACAGTCAGACAGTTCTGCAATCTATGCAGGAAGAAGCTGGAATCAGTATGGTACTGTTGTAACAAAGAACCTTATACACCATACAGGTGCAGACAGCTACTTAGGAGCAGATACAATGGGTGTTTACCTTGATGATTATCACGGCGGAAATACTGTTACAGGAAATATCTTTGTTAACAATATGCCAAATGTTGATTATGCAGCGATACATATAGGACAGGGACCTGATAATGTTGCAAACGCAAATACAATTATCAATGCTGTTGAAAGCACAAGAGAGGTAACAGGTGTTACCATGTCATACCGAAATATAACCTTTGGTACACTTTCTGAAAAACTGGAAACTGCAGATGAAGCATATTTTGAGCGATTCCCGTCGGCAGAAAAATATAAGGGAATTTACGCAGGTATTGATGGAGAAACATCACTTACAACAGCACAAAAAGAAATTCTTAAGGGCTATAAAGAAAATTATGAAGCAAAAAATAATATTGGATATGGCTTTAGCGATGTTTTCTATCACCCTGATGCAACATCAAGCGGATACGGTAAAAAAGAATGGAATACTGTTACCGCAAATCATACTATGACTGGTATAAATGAAAACAACCTTCAGGTTGAAGATATATTTGTTGATAAAGCAAGTCTTGATTACAGAGTTAAAGACAACTCTGGGGCACCGTCAGATGTTTTAAGTGAAAGCAATTTCAAGATAGGTCTTATAGGTGTTCAAAGAAGCTTAACAAAGACTGATGCCTTAAAACTTGTTTCTCCTTTAAATGGAGCAAACTTAAAAGAAACCAAGGTAACACTTGTATGGAAACAGGCAGGCGGATATGACAGCTATAATTATGAGATTTCATCAGACAGCGAATTTACAGATATTGTAGCTTCAGGAAATACAAAGAATACTTTCTGTGAAGTGAACGGTTTAAATAATGACAGAGCATATTATTGGAGAGTAACCGCATTAAAAGAAGGAAGAGTCAAGGAAAGCAAAACCTCTTTGGTAGGAATGTTTGCTTTGGGAAATGCCCAATATACGGGAACTGTGTTAGGAGAACCTGAGCTTGTAGTTACAGATGATTCAATTAAGGTTACGGACAACATTTTAAGTCTTGATAAAGAAAGCTTTGAGGTAACATATATTCTTGCGGCTGAACAAACAGATGGTAATATTGTTTATAAAATTGCAGAAAGACAGTTCAGTGAAACAGGGGTTAAGGAA
>JAGARF010000178.1 GCA_017622395.1 Clostridia bacterium
AAATCCTGCATTTAAGGTTGAAGAATTCAGCGGATACTGTGACCCTACTGCTGTATTTGATGATATTGAGCCAAACGAAGAATTTACAGCAGAAAGAATAGAAAAAGTAAGAAAACAAATGGAAAAAACACCATATGTTGAGGAACTATCAAAAGCATATGCAAATTGTGAAAGTGATACTAAAGAAGTTGCATATTTTGTAGAACAGGTAACAGGACATCTTATTCCTGATTTCAGAAAAGCACTTGCAGTTGGTGTTTTAAAACTAAAAGAAGAAATTGCAGATAAAAAAGATGACGGCTTTATCGCTTTTGACAGTGCACTTGACAGTGTAATAATTCTTGCAGACAGATATAAAGAAATTCTTATAAGCCAAAAAGAAAGTGCAGAGGAAAACAGAAAAGAACAACTTGATAAAATGATTGAAACACTTGAAAGAGTTCCAAAATATGGTGCAAGAGATTTGTTTGAAGCTATTCAGATGTTTATACTTTTATGGCAGGTTATGTGTCTTGAACAGGCACCAAACCCATTTGCTTTTTCTGTTGGTAATGCAGACAGAATTTTTCAGCCATATATGAAGGACACAGACAGAGAAACTGCTGCGGCGTTGTTTAAACATTTTCTTGTGTTTTTCAACGTTGCAGACAGAAGCTGGGCAATATCACAGAATCTTATAACAGGCGGAAGAGATTTGGAGGGCAATGACCTTACCTGTGATGCGTCATATGCACTTATGGACGCATACTTTGATATGAACTTACCTCAACCTATTTTATCTGTTAAGTTACATAAAAACACACCTGAAAAATTCTACGAAGAAATGGGTAAGTTTATGTTCTCACCAGGCGTACTTACTCCGTCATTCTTCAACGATGATTCATTATTTGAACTTCTTGAAAAACATGGCGTTGACAAAAATGATTTACCTGATATTTCAATAGCAGGTTGTCAGGAACCACTTGTTATGGGTAAAGATAACGGAAATACAACAAACAGCTGGCTTAACCTTGCGAAAATTCTTGAACTTACATTAACAGGCGGAATTTCAACTGTAACAGGAGAAAAGTTGTCAGATACACCGAAAGCTGACCTTGAAAACTTAAAAGAAGAATTCTTTAAGAATACAGAAATTTTTGCCAAGAGAATGGCAGATGCTGCAAATGGTGCATCAAAAGCACTTTCCAATTTAAGAGTACCCTTTTTGTCCTGCTTTATGGGTGGACTTGAAAACGGCGTGGATTTAAGAGATACTCATAAACAGGGAACAAAATATAATGGAAGCGGATGTCTTATTCACGGAGCAAGTGTTGTTGCAGACAGCTTGGTTGCCGTTGAAAGGCTTTTAAAAGAAAGACCTGAAGACAAAGACAGACTGATTGATGCAATCAATAACAATTTTGAAGGTTATGATGAATTAAGAGATTATCTTTACAAATGTCCTAAGTTTGGCAATAATGTTGACGAAGTGGATAAGGTAATGGTTGAGGTTGTTGACAGAGTTTCTGATATCGTAGAGGATTGTAAAAATTATCTTGGTAATAGCTTCAGACCTGATTTCTCAAGTCCGTCTACACATCTTCTTTACGGATATTGGGTAGGAGCAACACCTGACGGAAGAAAGTCAAGAGAAATGCTTGGCTATGGTACAGACCCATTGTTTGGTGATGCATCAAACGGTATGGGATTCAGAGTGATTTCTGCTATGAAACTGCCTTACATCAGAATGAATGGCGGATATGCATCACATATGGGCATAGACCCCAAATATTTTAGAAGTGAAAGCTTAGAGGGTAAAGGTGTTGAATTCAGAGATAAAGTAATTAATCCTTTATTCTTCAACAAAGAACAGCAGGGGATGTCACCATTCTATCTGTATGTAAATGTGACAACACCTGAAATATTGAGAAAAGTTCTTGCAGAGCCTGAAAAATATGCCACAAGCGGAGTATACATTATGAGAATACACGGAACTT
>JAGARF010000179.1 GCA_017622395.1 Clostridia bacterium
AGAAACATTGTTAACGGTCTTGGCGGTAAAGCACACGGCGTACCAAGAGAAGACGGCTACGATATAACAGTTGCATCTGAAATTATGGCTATTTTCTGTCTTTCAAATTCTATTTCTGATTTAAAAGACAGACTTTCAAGAATTATTGTTGGCTACACATATGACGATAAACCTGTTACTGCAGGTGATTTAAATGCTGCAGGTGCTATGTGTGCACTTTTAAAGGACGCATTAAAACCAAACCTTGTTCAAACTTTAGAGGGTACTCCTGCACTTGTTCACGGCGGACCTTTTGCAAACATTGCTCATGGCTGTAACAGCGTTCTTGCAACCAAGCTTGCATTAAAGCTTGGTGACTATGCAGTTACAGAGGCAGGCTTTGGTGCTGACCTCGGTGCTGAAAAATTCCTTGACATTAAGTGCAGATATGCAGGTCTTACACCATCTGCAGTTGTTATGGTTGCAACAATCAGAGCTTTAAAGATGCACGGCGGTATGCCAAAAACAGAGCTTGGCAATGAAAACTTAGAGGCCCTGGAAAAGGGTATTCCAAACCTTTTAAGACACCTTTCAAACATTGTCAATGTATACAAGCTCCCTTGCGTTGTTGCAGTTAATAAGTTCCCTACTGACACAGATAAAGAGGTTGAACTTCTCATCAGCAAATGCAAAGAAATGGGTATTAATGTTGTTCTTTCTGATGTATGGGCAAAAGGCGGAGAAGGCGGAGTTGACCTTGCTAAAGAGGTTGTTCGTCTTTGCGAAATGCCAAACGACTTTACATTCAGCTACGATACAAACGACACAATAGAAAAGAAAATTGAAGACATTGTTAAAAAGGTATATGGCGGTGAGGGTGTAACCTTCACACCTAATGCTAAAAAACAAATTGCAGAGCTTACAGCTCTTGGCTATGACAAGCTTCCTATCTGCGTTGCAAAAACACAGTACAGCTTTTCAGACGATATGACAAAGCTTGGTGCTCCTGAAGGCTTTACAGTAACCGTAAGAAATATCAAAATTTCTGCAGGTGCTGGCTTTATAGTAGCACTCACAGGTGATATTATGACAATGCCAGGACTTCCAAAAGTTCCCGCAGCAGAAAAAATAGATGTTGACGAAAACGGAGTTATCACAGGGTTGTTCTAAACCCAATTCACAATGCACAATTCAAAATTCACAATGAATGTTGAAACCGCAATTTGCGGTTTCTTTTTTTAACTCGTATGGGCTGATGCCCACATCAGCCCGTTAAATCGAAAAGCTCCCAAACCAGGGAGCTTTTATATTACAATTCTTTTATAATCGGTTCATATTGTGCCGGTTTTAATGTTGATAGACTTTCCCAATAGAGAATTTTATAACGGTTTACTTTTTCGGGAATTGTTATTGTTATGTCTTCTGTTTCTTCAATTCTGACTGCATTGTTATTATATACAAGTATATTTATGCAATCTTCCCTAAAGCTTTCAGCCTTTATTGTTTCATTCTTTAAGCCTGGTTTCTTTATTACCTTTATCGTGTATGTGCAATCAAGGTAACCTGCATCACTTCTTACAAGAGTTATTATTGTTTCGTCTTCTGTAAGCTCAAATTCCTTTGGTCTGTTTTTCATTACAATTGCATCGTCATATATAAGTGTGCCTGTTGTAAAGAGAGGTGTTATATTTATAACACTTGTACCTTCTGTTACATAGATTGTATATTCCTTTGTATCAGGCAGTATTTTTACATCCCACATACCAACATCTGACTTAAAACCATCTATATATGCATTTCTATAAACTGTTATGGTTTTTGTTCTGTATGTACCGCCAACTGCAGTTGCAGTTATAGTAACTTCTCCATTCTTAACAGGTGTTAAGATACCATCTTTTGATATAGTTGCAACTGTTTCATCATCTACAGACCATTCAATTGTTTTATCTGTTGTATAATCAGGATAAACCTCTGCAGTAAATTTTGTTGGTTCATAGATTATGCTGTTGCCTGTTATTGTTATGCTTGATGCAAGTTTTGGAAGAATTTCTGTTTTTGCATTTATCTTGTTCTCAAAAGGATAATCTTCTTCACCTGATAAATATGTATCTTCACCAAACTTAATTTCTATTTCCTGAGGCTTTGCTGTTTTTGATACTGTAAAGGAAATGTTAAAAGGATTTATAGCAGTATTTTCAGGAGCTGTAGATTCATCATCTGCATACTGACAGATAACCGTTAAATAATTAAATCCATCTTTATTTTTAAGACTTCCCTGTGATGCATATTTAAAATCTTTCGGTGTTATTGAATTAAGTTCCAAAACATCAGGGTAAATAATTTCGCAAATAAGATAATTAACAGGTTTTAATGTTACCATACTAACTTTTTCAGTAAAGCTGTTGCCAACAACTATTTCCTCTACTCCTTCAAGAACAATGTGTTGCTTGTATATTGCATCATATGTTGGTGTAAATGTTATATCTTTTGTAAGAGTCAGTCCCTCTGAATAGTCCTGCCACTTGCTAAATTCATAAGTAAATCTATCATCATCGTTTTTTTCAGGTGCCTGCGGTACTTTAATTATTGTTCCATAATCTGCAGTTTCTTCATAATATACACTTCCATCTTCATTGAGGAATTTATAAGTATAATGATTTACCGTTGAATTGTACACAGGCTCAAATACAATATTTTCAGTCGCTATCATTCCTTCTGAATAACCGTTCCAATGAGAAAAAGTATATGTATATTGTTGTGTTTTTTCTTTTTCAGGAATAACATCAGGTTTCTCAATTATAGCATTTTCTTCTACTATTTTACTTTTGATAACATTACCTTCTTCATCCTTAAAAGTATATTGATAATATCCTACATATACATTTGCTGTTATAACTAATTTTTTAAAGCCTGTTCTTTTTACTGTAGCTGTTACTTCATATATTCCTTTGTCTTTAATTTCATCAACTTCTATGTTTCCCTTTTTTATACTATAAGCAACTTCGTCACTGTCTACAATTCCTTCCACCTTAGGGATTTGAAGTGCAGTACCTGTATATTCATATATCACATCACTATATGTAATTCCCTCTGGTACAGGTCTTGTATCAGGAATTTCAAATAGTAACGGTGTTCTGTCAAAAATAATAGTAGCATTCGCAAAGTCTATAGCATGTGAATCTTCAGAAAACTTGAATTCAAACTTTTTTTCAAAAGTTTCTTCTGTTATGACATCTGTGTTTATCTTAAAATAAAATTTAAGAAGGTCAGTATTTTCAAAATACTCATATGTTGTTTCTCCTGTTTCATAATCCATAGTAGACTTGTTAAGACCATAAAGTGCAACAAATGATGCAGCTGCATTCTCGCTGTTTAGTGTAGGACTATCATCATATGTACCTTCTTTTCTAATAGTGTTCAATTTAAACATAGATTTATCATATTCTACTTTAAGACCATATGCATAAAGCCCTACCTGTTCACTACCATCGTTTGTTTTAGGAACAATATTATCCTTAATTGCAACGAATACATTAAATATTCCGTTTGCATTCGGCTTTGTAGCATACATATAAATTGTTGGTTCACCTTCAGCAGACACTGAAACTGCTAGTATGAACATCATACATAGCACGAGTATTAATCCAATAATTTTCTTCATTTTTTTCCTCCAAAATTAAAAAATGCGTCTACCGAAGCAGACGCATAAAAAACGCAAACTCCGATAGTCGCCAAACCAATTTGAAATGAACAGAGTCTAAGCTATGCTAATCTCATAGGAATTTGCATTTTTAACAAAATCTAACAAGATTAACATACGCAAAAAAGAGTATAAAAATACCCCTGTTCGTGATATTAAATTGATTTGGCACACTTAGTTTAACACATCAGGATAAATTTGTAAAGAATTTTTGCGATAGTATTTTTAAAATTCAAACGCAGAGCGTTTGTTCCTTAATGAACACGAAGTGTTCGCATCATATCTTCATACAGACAAAGTCTGTGCTTCATATTGCGAAGTAATGCTTCATAAAAACCGCTCAACAAGCTTGTCTTATTGAGCGGTTTTGTCGATATGTCGGCTTTCGCCAACTCGATATATTTATTTACATAAATTCGATATAATTTCTTGCAGAAATTTCGATATGTGTAAAGCGTTTTAAAAAACACTTTACACACCTGAAAGATCAAATGGTGGGATAAAGCTTTCCTCGGCGGTTTCACCCTCCTGAACATAGGCTTCCTTTACCCCTATGCTTATGGCATAGTTTATTAAGCTTTCATAC
>JAGARF010000180.1 GCA_017622395.1 Clostridia bacterium
AAGGTAGGAACAAATAAATGAAGAAAACAACGGCATTTTTCCTTGCATTTATAATTCTTTGTTCAGGAAATGTTCTTGCAGAAAATTATGAGGGCAGCGAAAATTTTTACGATACAGTAAGAAAAATAAGCTTTACGGATATGGCATTTAAGCCTGTTGACCACTGGTCAAACGATGCAATATACACAGTTGCTGCACTCGGTATTATGAATGGTGCTGACGGAAATTTTGAGCCTGATGCAAAACTTACAAGAGCAGAGGCATTAGCAATGATTTTCAGGGCGGCAGGTCTTGAAAACGAGGCAAACAGCTATGTTGAAATCATAAGAAAGCAAAGGCTTGAAGCACCTGATAAATATAATAATATATGTAGTTGGGCAGACGGCTATATGCGTCTTGCAGTAGACTTTAAAATTATAAGCATAGACGATTATATGGCATCAATGGATGCGGACTATTCAAAGGCATCTTTCAGAAAAGAAGAGCCTGCAACAAAAGGCGAGGTTGCACTCTGGATGGTAAATGTTTTCGGGCTTGAAACAGCAAAAAAAGAAAACTATGTAACAGAGTTTGCAGATGTCCCCCCTCAGCCTGAATATGCAAGACTTCACTATGAAACAGCAATTAAAAACGGCATTTTAAAAGGCGACGGTGTTAATTTAGGTGTGTCAAATTTTGTAACAAGAGAAGAAGCCGCACAAATGTTTTACAACTCAATAAATCTGTTTAAGGATAAGCTTGGAATTGAAGTTTATTCAGAGTCTGTTATGAGTAATGAACTGACAACAAGCAACGAGCCTGAAAAAATACATAATAAAAGAGTTGTAACACTTGAAAATCATACACTTACGGCAACAAGAACCTTTGACCTTAAGGGTGAGGCGGTAGATTTAAGCTATAATCCTGAAAATGAGTACAAAGATATTGTTGTTGTCAAACAAAAAACACTTCCTCAGGGTCTTGAAGCTTTAAATCAGGGTGATTCTGTTAATGTTTATAAGAAAAACGGACAGGTCATTTTAGTTACCTGCTTTGCACATAAAGAAGAAATCGTTAAAAGAAATGATGCCGACTATAAAGATTCAACTACATACAGCGGTACACTTTATTTTGTTGACGAAGAGGACAGGATAGTGGTTATAAAGGATGCAAAAGGTCAGCTTGTTGAAATTCCTTATTTTGATGATGCTGTATTTTGCAACAGAGAGAATATTTTATCTGTAGAAGAAATAAATGAAAAATGGGCAGATAAAGAGGTTTATGTTTTTACAATAATTAAGAATACGGGAACTGTAAGCAGAGCATACAGAATACAACTTGTTAAAACTGAATAAAATTACCTATCTTGCACTGTTTTGCTCCTTTGTGTACACAAAGTACACGACAGTCGCAAATCAGCACAATCTAAGCAATTTTATTTCAGTTTTATAAAGAAGGAGAGTAAAAACAATGAAAAAAAGATTTTTAGCAATAATACTTGTTTTGGTTATGGCAGTAACGCCAATTTCTGCACTTGCAGAGGGCGAGGCTTCTTATAACCTTGCAAATGCACTTAAAAATTATGTTGATGCAAATTACAAATACGAAATGGATGACGATGCCGTTATAGATTTTCTTATGAAAGAGCTTTTGACAAGAAATCCTGAGCTTTTTGAAGAGGTTGCATCTGTTATTATGGAAAGTCTTGACGAGCACAGCAAATATTACACAAAAGAAGAATTTGACGAATTTTTTGCATATGTTGAGTCAGAATACTCAGGCATAGGTGCATATCTTACAAGCGATGGAGAGTACTGTAAGGTTACAGGCTTCTTAGACGGCTCACCGGCAGAAAAAGCAGGTATGCTTGCGGAGGATATTATTTATAAAGTAAACGGCGAGGTTGTAACAGGCCTTGATTCAAATGCGGTTGCAACAAAGGCAAGAGGTGAAACAGGAACTTCTGTTGAAATTACTGTTTTAAGAGACGGAAAAGAAATATCCTTTAAAATTATAAGGGAAAAATTAAATGAAAATACTGTTGAGCATACCCTTATTGATGAAAATGTTGCATACATTCAGATTTTAAGCTTCAGCTCTGCAACAGGACAGGAATTCACAGATGCACTTACCCAATATAAGAGACAGGGAATAAAAAAATATATTGTCGATTTAAGAAATAATTCAGGTGGTGTTACAAGCGAAGCCCTTACTGCTGTTTCAAACTTTATTGAAAAGGACAAGCCTCTTTTAAATGTTTCAAACAAAAGAACAGGCGAGTATACCTACTATAACCCAAGATATGGCGAAAAACAGGAGCTTGTGGTTTTAATAAATGAAAACACAGCCTCTGCGGCGGAAATTTTTGCAGCTGCTATCAAAGACAACAAGGCAGGCATTATTATGGGAACAAAAAGCTATGGCAAGGGTACAATGCAGAACACATTAAGTCTTGGTGATTTCGGAGGAATAAAGCTTACTGTTTCAGAATTTTTCACACCAAACGGCAAGGAAATCAACAAAGTAGGAATTGCACCTGACGAATATGTGGCAAATGTAGAAAGACTTGCAACAGCAGAGGACTTTGAGCCTCTTACCTATGAAAAGAAATTTTATCTTGGGGATTCTGACCCTCAGATTCTGGCACTTAAGGACAGACTAAGAGTTTTGAGATATTTCGGCGACGATATGGATGAATATTTTGATGCAACTCTTGATGCTGCTGTAAAAGGATTTCAGACTGATACAGGTCTTTACCCTTGCGGTGATTTAGACTTCACAACCCAGACCTTTATTCAAAACCTTGTCTTGGAGGCAACTGTTTTAGAAGACACCCAGCTTGATAAGGCTTATGAATATCTGACAAAGTAATGAATTGCCCTTACGGGCATGAATTCAAATAAATTTCATGAATTGGCTACGCCATGAATTGAACCTTTCAGGTTCATTAAAGAGCAAATGCGTCGCATTTGATTTAAATAAAATCGCATAGCGATTTTTGACCAAAATGCAAACTTGTTTGCAATTCGTGAGCCATAGGCTCAATTCATTGAGCGACAGCGAAAATTCATGACAGCAAAGCTGTCAATTCATCGTTTTGTTTCACAAAAACAAGAAAAGGAGAGAGAAAATATGCCAATAATTTATGATGAAAAAAACAAGGCTTTTAATTTAAAGACAAAAAGCTCATCTTATGTGTTCTTTATTTTAGAGGACAAGATTGCAATCCATTTGCATTACGGAAAAAAGATTAATAATCTTGAAAGTGTTGCCGAAACAATGATTTTGAAGTCCCTGGCACATACAAACATTGACAGAGAAATTAAGGCAGAGGGCGGCTGGTTTACAAGTGACGGCAGTTTGCAGGAATATTCCTTTGCAGGCTCTGTAGACAGAAGACCTACAGCCTTTGAGGCAATTTACCCAAACGGCAGTAATGCTACATACCCATATTATAAATCTCATAAAATCTATAAGGGTAAGCCAAAGCTTAAAGGTCTGCCTGCAACCTATGTTGAAAATGATGACGAAGCAACAACTCTTGAGCTTGTTTTAAGAGATGATGCTGAAAATATGGAATTTACATTAAGATATACAGTTTTTGAAGAGCTTGACGCAATCACAAGAAATGTTGAAATCAAAAACTGCTCAGAAGAAACTGTCAAGTTAAATTCTGCCCTTTCAATGAGTGTTGATTTCCCTGACAAGGACTATGATATGGTTCAGCTTTACGGTGCATGGGCAAGAGAAAGACA
>JAGARF010000181.1 GCA_017622395.1 Clostridia bacterium
CATAAGACCTTCTACATAAGCATCTTTTGCCTGTGTCCAGCGAAGTGGTTCAGGATTAGAAAAATAAATTTTTCCACCATTATATGGGTCTTTCTTATTTGTTGACCCCTGCACACCTCTTTCAATTTTTGCATAACCTGCATTAGGCCATCTTGAAATCTCCTGCTGTCTGTCGTTTAAGAAAAACTTAACAGTCTGCAATGCACCGGCATGGTTTCTGTCAGACACAGGCGGGATTTCTTTGTTGACTGAAACAAAGTCTAAATCTTCCTTTGTAAAGCCCTGAGCTTTAAGGTCAAGCTGAAGAACTTTATCCTTAACATGCTCATAAAGTCTTTCCTTAACAGCACTATCAGTTATTGGCTCAAATTTTGTGTGGTCCACTACTGTTGCGCCATTAAATTCAACCTTTGCCCCTTCTTGAGCTCTGTATGTTATCGGAGCAAAATCTGAACCTGATGTTGAAGAGTCAAAGCTTGTAACCTTTTCGATTTTGTATTCACCCTCTTTGAAGATAACTTCAATTGGCAAATAACTTACTTTTGCTCTTACGGTCATATCTCTTGCTTTTTGCATAGTTGCAAAAGGTTTTTCATAAGAACCGTCACCGGTTTCATCATTTCCGTCAGGAGCAACATATATTTTTACTGTTTTATCGGGAATACCAGATACGGCATACTCTTCATCTTTGTTCTGATATATTACAATATTGTCAATTTCAAACTGACCCTTTTTAGAAGTAAAGCCTATGTAGCCTGATTCAAGTTCATTATCAACTGCTCTTATTATCTCCTGATTGTTAATTTTAACAATTATCTCAACACCTGAAAGCGCAATGTTTACATCATATTCAACATTATTTGATAAGTTAAAATCTGATTCTTTAAGCAGAACATTCTTTCCGCCGTTAACAACTCTTGAAATTCTCACTTTATTTGCCGCGTAATCAAAAGCTATTAAATTTGCAGTTTTTCCATTTGCTCTTACTCTTGTTGCAAACTCAACAGGTGAATTTGCTTTCATTTCAAACTTTACGTGTCCGTTTGAAAAGACGAAGTTTTGATTATCAATAGTATTACTGAAACTTCCACCCATTAAGTTTTTATATACAAGTTTTCCTTTATTACCGCTGAAATATTTGTTAGTGTTTTTGGTCCAGTTTGCAATACCGGCACCAAAGCTTTCGCTAAAAAGAAGCGTCTGTCCCGCTTCTAAAGCAGGTGTGCTTTCTTCTGCTGATACAGTAAAAAACATACTAAATAAAATACAAATTACTAATAACAGCGATAGCATCTTTTTGATATTCATAAATTACCTCCTTCTTACAACTGATATCAGATGAGGTTTATTATTCAATCACATAGATGAAATTTACTCCCCAATATCCTAAAAATACTACCTGTGCACAGTCGTGTCCGTAAACTGTGTATGGCTTTAAGTCTGCGGTTGTACCAAGGCTGACTTTAGCTTCACCATTTGACAGTTTTTTAATTTTGATTATCTTGTTTGTAATATTTTTATATGTTTCTGTTACATATTTACCTGTCATATTTGCCGCTTTAGTGTATTTTTCCGTGTTGAGAGGCTGTGTTGTGAGAACAACATTGCCGTCTTTTTCATAATAAACAAATCCTATTGCAACTCTGTATGGTGAAACCTGCGGATTTCCATGGCTTGATGTTCCCACCGTAAGTGAGTTTGTTCCCCTTGCTACTGCTACAGGATTACCAAATTCAGTTACGCTTGTTGAAAGAATAGTATCAACTTTTGAACCGGGAATTGTTCCCTTCATTTCCCCGAAGAAACCTTTTCCTGTGCTTTCAAGAACACCATTTGCATCATAAAGCACAGCAATACCATTAACAAGTGTTCTTTCTTGATCTGTTGAATCTATTGAATAAACAATAACATCACCAGGCGAAAGCTTTACTGTCTTTCCTGTTGCAAAAACAGGGATACTATTAACAAGTGCTTCATTTTCTGCATAAATACTTGCCTGTGTTGTACCAAGAAGACCGTCTATTTTATACCTTGTAACCATTTCTTCTCTGTCGTACTCTTGTGTAATATTACTAACTACGAAAAATCTTGTTGATGTTGCAGGATAATAAAGTTCGTCTGACACAAGATAAATCATATGAGTTGCAGTCATACTCTTTGTGTCTGTACCATAAGCAAGTACTTTATACTTAAGGTCGTGTGAGAAAACATCCTTTGGTTCAACTATTGCATAGCTTTCTGCATCATTTCTTTTGTTTGTGTTAACAAGCAGAACTTTGCAGTCATTTGCAGGAATTACTTTTCCTATAAATCCACCTGATGTACTGTATGTAATTTCGTTTTCTGTTGCATCTGCCACAATGAAAAGTCTGTCTGATTCAACAGTTTCTGTCGGGAAATCTGCCGAAAGCGGAAGTTCTACATCTGTAATTAATCCTGTGAGATTAACTTTATATCTTAAAATTCTGTTCGCAGTTGCTTCATTTCCTGCAAAAGTGTTTAATATTTCAATTGCAACCTTGTCCTCATATCTGCCTGTTATATCGCTTTGGTCTGTGATATTAACTTTTTCTGCAAGGTTGAATTCTGATATCTGTCCGTCAAATCCGTATAGCTGAACAACATAGTCATCGGAAAGCTTACTTCTTGAGTTGTTTGCTGCTCTTATAATTGCTGCAGTTGTCCACACATTTGTATCTTCAGGACAAATATAGGCAACATCACCGAACACATCAATATGCAATTTATAAAGCACAGAAAAATCTACACTTTCAAGTGCTTCTGAAATTTTCGAGTTGGTTTTATCTGACTTTTCATATTCTCTGTCTATAAAATGACTTGAAAGGTCAAATACTCCGTTGTTCTGTGTTGTTATGCTTCCATCCTGATCCTTTGCAATTACAATGTCAGTAATCGTCTCTTTTGAAACATATATTTTAAGAATTTCACCTGTTAAAGACTTCAAAACTGAAAGTGTACTGCCTTCGCCTATTGAAGAAAGTTCAACTTTTTCACCATCTTCGTCCACAATCTCAAACTTTTCCTGTTTAAGCTCTAAAGGCTTTGCAAAGTCCTTCATATATATAACATTTTTTACTTTATCTGTTGCACTTACAACATAAGTGTCATATGAATTAATGTATAAATAATCGTATTTGTTGTCTCCGTTACTGTCAAAGAAAGTAACCGAACCTGTCCTTGGTTCAAAATTTGAATTTGTAAATGTTGTATCATCTATTGCAAGTGGAACACCATTATAGACAATTGTAATATCTGTTGGAATTTCAATTTCTTCTGTATTGTCATCAAATTCGTTTTCTTTATATTCATAGATACGGGTTGAAGGATTATACTTTTCAATATTTTTTGCGTCTATGATTAAAGTATTGTTATTTTTTGTTTTTATCAACGCTACAATTGTTGCTTCATCATCTTCTGATGCTTTATAAAAGCCTGTAATACTGCATCCGAAAAGATTTTTTTCACCTGTTGAATTTTTATATATGGCGCCATTTATTACAATTTCATCATTTCCTATTTCTGAAAGTCCAAATTTATTGATAAACCCGTCATCTTCAACAATGCCTTCTACTTTATGAAATTTTCTGTATGTTCGCATAAATGATGCTGTATCGTCAACATATCTGTCTGAAACATCAACATTTAAAACATTGTATACAAGAATTAATGCATTATACATTGAAAGGCTTTCGCTGTATTCATATTGCATACCCTTTGATATGCCTTTCTGTGCGGCAAAAGGAATATAGCCTGTTCTTTCTGCAAGCTTTGTGTAGCCTAGAAATCTTACTGCCATAATTATTGCATCATTTGTTAAGATTTCTTCTTCCGGATTAAAATTACCATTGCCGTCTCCGTATGTTACTTTAAGGTTTTTGAGAAGCATAATTGACTCGAAGTAGTCGTGATTTTCGTCTACATCGTTAAATCTCTCAGTTCCCTCTATAAGATACTGTGGCTCTTCGAATATGCTTTTAACAAGCATATCTGCAAACTGTGCTCTTGTCAGCTTTTCTGAAAGCTGAACATTATCGTTATACATTCCAACTGCAGTAAGAAGTGTAAGCTGTTCGTCGGTGAATTTATAATCTGTTTGAGCACCTGCTGAAACACAAAAGAGGTTAAATAAAAGTAATACGCATAAAACTAACGATATAACTCTTTTCATCATTTTCCACCTCCAACTAATGCGTTATAAATAAGAACTGCTGCCTGTGCTCTTGTTGCAGGAGCTTTAGGTTTAAATGAACCGTCCTCGAAACCGTTAATAATTCCTTCACCTGCCATAAACTCAACAGCTTCTTTTGCATAATGGGAAATTAAGTCTTTATCTGTAAAGTCTGTTTTTCTTGTTTCGTATTTTTTGTCTTTCTTAAGAGTTGCTCTGTATAAAATAACTGCCAAATCTTCTCTTGTTACTGCAGAGTGTGGTGCAAATTCTGTTTCTGATACACCCTTCATAATACCTGCCTTTTTAGCTGATGCTATAAAGTTAACTGCCCAGCCTGATTTATCCACATCACTGTAATCTGATGTTAAACTGTTATCAAGTACATTTAAAACAGATACTATCATTTTTGCAATCTGTTCTCTTGTTACAATACCTTCGGGGTTGAACATTTTATTTCCAATGCCTGATATAACACCTTCATCAGCAAGTGCATTAACGGCAGTTTCTGCCCATTCATATCCTTCCATATCTGCAAAGCCTTGTTTGCCGCCAATAATTTCAACAGCATCTTTACCTGTATATTCATCCGGACCAACTGTTACTTCAACTTTTGGTTTTGCAGGTGTTGGAGGTGTGGTAAATCCTCCTCCGCCACCACCGCCTCCTGCCGGTGGGGTTACTGCAGTTACAGAAAGCACTGCACTATTGAACGCCTTTACAAACTCAGCATAACCAAGCGATTCATAGTCAGCATTAACAAAGCCTGTACATACAATTATTTTCTGTGCACTGTTAAGGGCATTATATTGTGTCAGGTTAAGACCTGCCATAGATGCATGGTCAGTTATTGCTTTGTTTACAAATGCAGCAGTTGATGCGTTTTTATGAATTTCACTTAACATATCTGCTCTTGCTTTAGCCATTAACATAACACCTGAAAGGTCATTTTTATTTGTTATAGTTCCTCTTTCATCATATATTGTTTCAATCAAAACACCCTGTTTATAGGAAGTGTCTGCAAACGAAAGTTCTATACCAAGGGACTGTGCGTATTTTTCGATTTCTTCATATGTAGTTTTTGTTGTTTTAACAGTTTCTGCAAAAGCTAAAACATCTTCGTTTCTTGCATAATTGTAAACACCAAGTTTTTTAAGTTTAACTCCGTTTTTCCATGTAACTGCATAAATTGACATCTTATATGGCTCAACATCCAAAAGTTCTTTATAACTTAGCGTGTACTCAAAACTTTCTGCTTCTGCAGGAATATTTATAACAGTAAGATTTCCGTCTGTTTCTGTTGTGCCGCTCCATGGAGTTACAAATCCCTCGTCTTTTGCTAAAAGCATATAAACTGTTCTGTCTTTTTTATAAGGTGCAACTTTGCCTTTAACTGTTATTACGTTGTTTTCAAAATCAGTCTGGAGAGCTGATTTAACTTCAATTTCTGCATCATACGGCATAATTTCTTCATCAATTAGCTCAACCTTGATTTCTTTAATTTCTTCACTTGCTGTGAAGCTGTATGTTGCAGTTTCTATCTGTCCCGGGGTAAGATAAACATCAATAACTTTTCTCACTCCGAGGAATTTTCCGTTCTCGCCATAAGCTGCAACTAAAACAGCTGCGGTTTTGCTTTCGTCTGCAAAGTAATTTCTTATTTTAAGACTTCCTGTTGCAGATGTACCGCTTATATTTCTTTCGTCTTCAACGATTTTTACTCCACCATCTGTATATTCTTTATAACCTGAAACAACAATTTCGCTTATTGCAACCACAGGTCTTTCAACTGTTGGTTTTGCATCCGCACCACTTGCTGCAAAAATGATATTTCCCTTTGATGCTGCTGTTTCAATCTGACTTTTTGCATCAAGGGTACTAACATACGAATTATTAATATAAAGGTCTGCAACAGTGCCTTTTTTGTCAACTTTATAAGTATATTCCGGCGCATTTTCTTCAGGTAGTGTTATCCTTATAATTCCTTTCTCATCTGAAAAGAATGAAGCAAATGCTGTTGTTCCTGTTATCGCTACAGGATTTTCAGATGCTGTTCCTGACTTAGATATTGAATCCTTATTGTTTGATTTATCTTCTGCGTTATAATAAAGATAGTCTTTAAGCTGATAGGATTCACCGTTTGTTCTCCACCCATATCCTGTTACCTTGCTGTACTGAATATGTGCACTTTTAGCACCATCAGTATTAAAGAACAAAATTGATGCATTTGAACCATAGTGTTTCATTTTGAATGTAAGTGCATACTTTTCAAGGTTATTTACAGCGTCTATTACTTCAAGATAAGCATACGCCGCATCCTGGAGATAGATTGTGTTGTCACTTACTGCCACTTTCGCTTTTCCTGCTGAATTATATGATGAAACTTTCATATATGCAGGAAGCCCTGTTCCTGAAAGGTCAGCCTTCCATACATCGCCCAGTATAAAATAGTTCTTTTTGTCCTGTTTAACTGTTACTTTTTCATACCCAAGACCTTCTAAAACATTAAGGTCATATATTTTGTCTCTTTCTAAAGATGTATTTAATGAAAGAACTGCTTTTTTTCCTTCAATTGAAAGGTTATATGTGATTTCTTCACCGTTGTCATAAATCTTAACCTTTTCTTTAAAATCAGCCTCGGTTACACGGTCAATTTCACCATTAAAGGTAAGGTGCATTTCTTTATATCCTGCAAAAACATCTGTAACACTTAAATCTCCAACTGCGCTTACATACATATATGATGCATCAATATCGTTTTTAACTGTTAAAGCTTCATACCCAAAGCCTGTTAAAACTTTAACATCATACTGTTCATCAGGTACAAGACCACCGTCAGGTGTGATTGTTATTTTATTTCCCTCTGCTATGTATGCATAGTCAATATTGTTTCCGCCCAGACTTAACTTGATATAATCTTTTACATTTTCCACAAGTTCTATTTCTTCATTGAATATAATTTCAAATTTTTCATTGTCGCCGTTAAGAACTGTTTCGGCAACAGTAATATCACCTGTTTTATGTTCTCTTATATTTGATTTAACGAGCTTCCAGTTTTTAATAATCATTGCAGATAAATCAGAATCAAGTTCCATATATCCTGTTTTAGGTGCGGTTAAATCAGGATCTTTTTCTGCATTGTATTCTGCATAATCAATTTCTGTATTCCATACATCAAGAAGCTGGTTGTCCAGAACAACTGTACCGGTTGCTCCCATTTTATCAACAACATAGCTATATGTTTTTAAATCACTGCTTAACCCGTTAGGTGTGTTAAGCGTTGCACTTCCTTTTGTAAGAACACCTTTTTCTGTTGCAGTATCTGTTACATATTTATAAACTTCGCTGTAGCTTCCTGACTGTAGGTTCCTGAAATTTGAATATGTAATACCTAAATCATATTTCGCTGGAACTACGGCATCAGCTGATGCAGGGTTCAAGCCTTTCAGTGTTTTGTTGTCAGTATTTTTTGCATCATATATTGCTATTGCGCGTGTGTTTGTTCTTGCTGTCCCCTGAGATGCTGTTTCCCAGAATGCTGATGAATACTTTATACCATTTGGATATCTTCTGTATGCACCATTTTGCTTACTCGC
>JAGARF010000182.1 GCA_017622395.1 Clostridia bacterium
AAATTCAAAACCGACATATTCACAAAGCTTTCTCAAAACGCAGAAGAAATACTTGAAATATACAAAAAGGACTAATTTTTAGTCCTTTTTAATTTGCAAAAAAATGCAGAAACGATTTTTAAACCACCATAAAAATGAGATGAGATTTGGATAATTGCGGCTCGTAGTGTATGTTTTATACATAAGTAGCCGCAATTATTCAAAAAAGCTCACTTAAACAATTGTTTAAGTGAGCTTGGTCTGACTCATTTTTTATTCTTCAGGGAAGAAGAAGTCCATAAGGAATTCATATGCCTCATCTTCTACTTTTCTTATAACCTTGCCTGAAAAATCGTTTTGAGCATCTTCAGGCATTGCATTTAAGAGTGCCTGAGCTTCGTCTATTTTGTCTGCGTATGTTTCTCTGATATATTCATTGGTAAGTATTACGCTGTCTGCTTTATCAAGTGCATCATTTACACAAACTAATACTACATCAATTATTTCCTGTTCGTCCTCTGTAAATTCAATTACTTTAAAGGAATTCACAACGCTGTTTAAGCTTGAAACCATTTTCGCATTTTCTTCTGTGTAGTTGGTAGATGGTTTTGATGAACCGCTTCCCGATCCTCCGCCGGAACCGCCGCCTGAAGGTTTAATTGGGTTTGTTTCTTCTTTCTTTTCCTCCTCAGGCTCTTTTTCAGGTTCCTTTTCAGGTTCTTCTTCAACAACAAAACCTGCTGAAACCATTGCCATTTCTGCTCTGGTTATTTTTTCTGTTGCTCTGAAGGTGTCACCTGCTTCAAGGGTCATAAGTCTGTTTGACAAAACCTTTTCAACATATTCTTTTGCCCAGCTTGATACATGGTCTTTAATTGTTTTATAATAAGGAAGCTTATAAAGGTTTGCAACCCTTGAAATGATAACACAGGTTTCTTCTCTTGTGAGCATATTTTCGCCTCTGAAGGTGTCATCACCGTAGCCTGCAATGTAGCCTGCTTTTTTTGCAATCAATATATCTTTATAGTACCAATCGGTTTTTTTAACATCGCTGAAATTTGTGTCTGCCTCTTCCTTATAATCAAATATGAGGTTAATTATCTTACAGAATTCTGCTCTTGTAAGACCGTCATTTGGTCTGAATGTACCGTCTCCGTCGCCAACAAGAACACCTGCATTAACAAGCTTGTATATCGCATCATAACCCTTATCCGTTTCTGCCACATCTGTGAACTTAACCTCTGTTGCGTTTGCAGTTAATGACATAAGCATTAAAACTGCAAGTAATATTGCTGTAATCTTTTTCATATTTTACCTCTTTTTTGCCTTCCTCCGCCTTTCGGCGGAGGAATTAATTATTATTTATAGCTTCTTTCTACGGTAATTTTAAGCTTACCGTTTCCTGCTTCATACAAATCTTCTGTAACTTTAAATCTTGAAAGATATGTTTCCATAAGATTAAATACTGTGTCAACTGTGTAGAAATCATCATAGCCAAGTGTTCTTCTTATAATTGTATATACAAGCGGAACTTGTTCTTCTGTAATTTCTCTGTTGAACTTACTTGCAATAAACTTATCAAGAACTGTGTTGAATTTAGATACGATTCCTCTTTCAGCAAGCTTGTCATAAACTGCCTCAATCTTATCGTCTATATCAATTCTTGTTTCAATCTTGCTTAATGCACTTTCATATTTATCGAAGAATCTGTCAGGAATATCTCCTTCAAAGATTTCAAGAACATCTTTATATGATGGAAGTTCTTCTGTTTCTGCATAAGTATTTACCAATGCTAAAATGCTGTTAAAGTACTCTGCAACCTTTTGAGCAAGTTTTTCCTGTGCAGCCTCTGCTTTATCCTGCGGGAGGTTGTCAACATACCACTTGCCTGCGTCTGTAAGAAGTGCTGACGCATTTCTTACAAGCTCGTAATAATCAGTAAATTCTTTTAATGAATATCCTGAAAGTGTTTCTGTTGCCTGTGAGCTGTCACCATTCAAGAAGTTTTCAATCTTGATTAAATCAACAAGTGCCTTTACATACTTGTTTTCATCATAGAAGATTTCATATGCATCACCCGGCTTACCATCATTGCCCTCAAGTTTATCCTCAGCTTTATCTTTAAGTTCAAGATATTTATCAAACACAGGCACAACAATGTCTGCCATAGGATTGAATTTAACTGTTACACCGCTGTCCACATATGCGGTATTTCCAAGCTTAGCCTGATCTATAGCACTGTGAAGCTGTGCATTAAAGCCATTTAATGCATCATCATAGATTGGCTTTAAGATACTGTCAGGAATAAGACCTGCAAATCTTTCAGGAATATATTCATTCATAAAGCTGTCGTAATCGTAATGTGCAAGTGCTCTTTCTATTGCCTCTGCAACAAAGAGATTATCAGGATGAACCTTAAACTGATTATAGTTTATAAGTTCATTTATAAATTCGTCAACAAACACACCAAGCTCTGTTTCTTTTGCAAACTCTACAACCTCTTCCATAATTTTAGGATGATGTTCAAGATAATCTGCAATTCTGTCGATTGTATGTTCTCTGAACTCTGCATCTTCTATAAGGTCTTCTACTGCAATATCTGTAACTTCTGCTAAAGCATCCTCGTCATTAATTACAAAATCAACTATTGTTGAAACAACCTCTGCTTTTGAATCTGCATCTGCAAATATCATATCAACAGCACCAGGAAGAATTGCAACTCTGAAATCGTGGTTTTCAATAAACTGTCCGTTTATGTAGTTTACAACCTTTGTTTTCTTTTCAGGTGTTTCAAACATTTTTTCGATATGTCCGTCGATTTCTGTATAATCTGCAGGAGTTTTGTTAACTATCTTAGCTACTGCTTTATCAATATATGTTTGTTCTTCTCCGTCAGTGAAGATTTTATCAATTGTATTGTTGATGTATGTATCTCTGTCACTGCCGCCAAGAATACGCTTAACAGCTTTTGCTACATATGCTGCTTTTTTAGTTCCACCCACAATATTATCAATTGTTTTTGTTGTATATGTCTCTTTAAGGTCCTCATCTGAAACAATTGTATCAATTGCTTTTTGAGTGTATGTGGTTTTATTTTCGCCTGTAGCAAGCGAATATGCAGTATCTTCAATATAGCTGTCGCGGTTTGCACCTGTAACTATCTTATCAACAGCTTTACCAATATAGCTGTCAAGGTCTGATGTAACAGCTCTGTTTACAATGCTGTCAATATAGCTGTCAAAGTTTGCAGTTACCTTGTTGATAATCTCTGTCTCGTACTCTGCTCTCTTTGTTGTTGTAATGTATTCAGCAGCCTTTTCAGTAACTTCTTCTTTCTTTCCGCCTGTTGTCATTACATAATTGATAACATCATCAAGATTATCAACCTTATCCTGCTCTGTTATAATTACATCATCATCAATTCCGAGATGTTCTCTTATAAGCTTTTCATATTCATCAGGATTGTTTTCAAGATACTTTTTAAGTTCCTCCTCGAATTCATCACGACCAAGTCCTGTAATATAAGACTTGATTTCTGTCTTGAATTCAGCTTCTCCCATATTCTGAACATATGAAGTTACTTCCTGACTTCTTTCTGTACCTGTAAGACCATTAATATACTGTCTTACTTCTTCCTCTTTGTCATCATCGCTAAGACCATTAATATATGTCTTAATTTCTGCCTTAAGGTCATCTGTTGAAAGTGTCTTTATGTACTCAACGATAGCATCGCTTAATTCATCAGCATCCAGCTCATTTATATAAGTTGTGATTTCTGCTTTAAGCTGTTCAGATGTAAGAGAATCAATATATTTTGTGATTTCAGACTTAACTTCATCATTGCCTAAGCTGTTTACATATTCAACAACCTCTGCCTCTATTTCTGTTTCGTCAAGACCGCCAATATAATCTTTAACCTCTGCTTTAAGCTCTGTTTCTGTCAATGTTCCTACATAAATGTTAACAAAGCTTGTAAGCTGTTCTTTTGTCATTTCTCTTACGAAATCTTTAGCAATCGCCTCTGTAAGAAGCTTTTCAATCTGCGGATGAATAAGCTCTTCAACTGATGTTGTATCACCATCTGCAATAGCTTCATCAATATACTTGTTCACATACTTGATAAATTCTTCTTTTTCAAGGTCAACCATTTCTGTGAGCATATCAGAAAGAACGCCCTTCATTTCTTCCTTGCCTTCACCTGTTAAGAGTGAATCAATAAGCTCTTTGATGAATTCTTCTGCTGAACCGTCGTTCTTTTCAATAAGGTGGTTAAGATATGATGAAATGCTTTCCTTTGCATCTACAGTAAGCTCATTTTCAACATTTTCATATACAAATGTCTCAAGTCTTTCTTCTCCCATAAGTGAGAATTTAAGGAATCTTGCCTGATTGAGAATGTTCATATTCTCATCAATAATTCCAAGACTTATAAGCTTATCAAACACCTTCTGTTTCTGACCAATCTTATCGTATACAGTACCTGCAAGGTTCTGATATTCAAAGATTACATCAAGAATATTTTCATATATAGCTTCTTCGCTGGTATATGTAGCACTTATTACAGCACCGTCTATTGCATCAAAGCTTGAAGAAATATAAATATCAACAGACCTCGCTACATTGAATAAGTCAATGCTTTCTGTTATTGGCTGAGTCAAATCAAACTCAACAAACTTTTCACCAACAGCTTTATGCCATTTAAACTCTATTGCGTGTTTATATTCTTCTCCGATGTATACATCTGAAACTGTGCCGTCTTTCCAATATCCGTATGCCACTCTGTCTTCAGGTACAGCATTTGCATCAATTACAGTGTTGTATGCTACCAGAAGTTCTGCTTTCTTTTCGCTTTCAATAGCTTCAGGTCCGTAGTAGAATCTAACGGTTATAAGCCACTTCGGATAAAGGTGGATTGTCTGATACTCATCATTTATCTTATTGATAATTGTTGTAAAGTCATATTCGTTGCCATCTGTGCAAGCCTCGTCTGTATACCATCCGCCGAATGTGAAGCTGTTGTGAGCAGGGTCTTCAGGTTTAGTTGCTGCAGAGCCATCCTCTACATATGTTGTAAGAGAATCTACACCGTCATTTAAGTAACCGTGGAATACAACAATATGTTTATTTGTCCATACTGCAACAAGCTGAGCATCTTCTGTTATATCAACAGTATCTCCTGATGCAATTATATTACCGTCTATACTCCATCCGCCGAAGGACATTTTTCCGTCAGGGTATGTAGCTGCAGGGAACTGTGGATATACATCATCATATGTTACATCAACTGTGATTTTTTCACCATCGAGGTAATAGCCAAGTGCTTCAAGTTCATCTGTAAGCTCAAGTGCATTACCGCCGTTTACATCAAATGTAAGCTTAAATGTTTTCGCTTTCCAGATTGCATAAAGTGTTATTTCATCTGCTTCTGTAAGATTTGTTACACTTTCGCCATCTTTGTAAGTAGCAGTTGTTGCATTTTTATCTTCAGACCAGCCGAGGAAATCATAACCTGTCTTAATATATGCATTTAAGTTAAGTTCTTTAGCTGTGTCTGTGTAGTGAGTTGAAGGAGTCATTTCCCCTTCTGTTGCTCCGTTTCCGTCATAAATAACTGTGTATGCATCTTCAGCCCATACTGCATAAAGAGTTACAACTTCACCCTGATTTTCTGCAAGGTTTTTAACTTTTTCGCTGTTTTCATAAACAACTTTTTCACCTGCAGGGTCTGTATCCCAACCCATAAAGGTGTAGCCGTCTTTTACGAACCCGTTTGCACTAAGAGCTTTTTCAACATCATATGTATGAGTTGAATTTGCCATAGTTCCATCTGTTGCTCCGTTTCCGTCATACTTAACTTCGTATGTAATCGGATGGAAATATGGATAGAGATTAATTGTCTGAACACTTGTGTATTCAATCTTTGTTGTAAAGTCGTATGCTGTGCCGTCATTTTCATCAAGGCTCCAGAAATCGAACTCATAACCTGTCTTTGAAGGGTCATCAGGTTTTTCTATTGCCGTTTTATTGATAACAGTTCTAATCAAAGCTGTTCCGTCTTCGTAATACTTGTTAAATATTACGTTGTGAACAAGCTCATCTGTCCACTCTGCAACAAGCTCTGAATCTTCAGTAATTTTTACTGTTTCGCCTTTTGTAATTGGCTGTCCGTTAAGTTTCCAGCTTACAAAATACATTGGATCTACAGATTCTTCGGGCCACTGAGGTGTTGGAAGTGTCGGATATGTGCTGTCATATGTTACATCAATTGTAAGTTTGCCGTTATCAAGGTAATAACCAAGATTTGCAAGCTCTGTTGTAAGTGTAATGTCTTTACCGCCATTTACATCAAAGGTTAATTTGTATGTATTAGCTTTCCATACTGCATAAAGGTTAACAATGCCGTTTGGTTCAGCTGTAAGCTTTGCAACTTTCTCTTTATCAACGAATTCTGCTGTTGTTGCACCGCTGTTTCTTGCCCAGCCGAGGAAAGTATAACCAACTCTTTCAAATTCGTTTGCTTCAAGCGGTTTTTCTTCAGTATACTTAAATGTCATATCATTATCTGTCATATCGCCTGAAGTTGCACCGTTTCCGTTGAATTTAACTGTGTAGCTGTTTTCTTCCCATGTAGCATAAATATTTACTACAGCATTATTTGTTGCAGTTAAATTAGAAACTATTTCCCTATCTGCATATTTTTTCGAGCCGTCTTCTGTTCTCCAACCGTTGAATGAGTAACCCTCTAATTCAAATTTATTTGATGTAAGTTCAGCTTCCGCATCATAATAATGCTCTGAATTACTCATTGTTCCTGTTGCGTTTCCATCACCCTTGTTGTACTGAACATAATATTTGTTTGGCTGCCATACAGCAATAATATCTACAG
>JAGARF010000183.1 GCA_017622395.1 Clostridia bacterium
ACAGAAAAGTCAAATTTCTCACGAAGCTTTTTATCTCTGCCTCCATCTTCTGCTCTTGCGTGAATAAGTGTAACCTTTTCAAGACCAAGTTCTTTTATAACAGCATCTAAAAACAAAAGTCTTTTATTTAACGAATCTAAAAGATAAAGGTCAATTTCAGGCTTTAATATTTTAAGCACAAGTCCCGGGAAGCCTGCTCCCGTTCCAACATCTATTACTTTGCCCTTTAAATCAACTGCATTCAAACAAGTTGCACAATCAAGAAAATGCTTGATTGCAATATCTCTTTCTTCAGTTATTGCAGTTAAGTTTATTTTTTCATTCCACTCAACTAAAAGCTCCCCATATCTTATGAGCATATCAATCTGCTTTTCACTAACCTCAATATTAAGTTTTTCAAAGCCTTCTTTTAAAACTTGTTTCATAATTCACCTTTTTTATTTCGTCCATACTGCTCCATATACACAACTAAAACTGCAATGTCTGCAGGGGAAACGCCTGTTATTCTTGATGCCTGCCCTACTGAGATTGGTCTTATGTCGTTTAACTTTTGTCTTGCTTCTAATCTGAGACCGTTTATCTGTGTGTAGTCTATGTCTTTCGGAAGCTTTTTGTTTTCCATTTTCTTAAAGCTTTCAACCTGTGCGAGCTGTCTTTTAATATATCCGTCATATTTTAGTCTGATTTCAACCTGTTCTTTTATTTTCTTTGAAAGTTCAGGTCTGTTTTTGTCTACATCTTTAAGCATCTCATAGTTAAGCTCAGGTCTTTTAACAAGCTCAGCCATATTAGCACCTGACTTAACTTTAGTTGACCCTGAATTTTCAAGTATTGTGTTCAACTTTTCATCAGGAGAAATCCAGGTAGCTTCAAGTCTTTCAATTTCAACCTTAACGGTTTCTTCTTCCTTAAGCATTTTTTCATATCTTTCTTTTGGAAGGAGTCCGATTTTATAGCCAATTGGCATTAAACGCACATCTGCGTTATCCTGTCTTAAAATAAGACGGTATTCGGAACGGGAGGTCATCATTCTGTATGGTTCTTTTGTGCCTTTTATTACAAGGTCGTCAATCAAAGTGCCTATGTATGAAGAACTTCTTTCAAGTATAAGTTCTTCCTCACCCTTTATTTTAAGTGCCGCATTTATACCTGCAACAAGTCCCTGTCCTGCTGCTTCTTCATAGCCTGAACTTCCGTTAAACTGACCTGCACCGTAAAGACCTGAAATTTCTTTAAATTCAAGAGTAGGGCGAAGCTGTGTTGCATCAATGCAATCATATTCAATGGCATATGCCGTTCTTGTCATTTCAACATTTTCAAGTCCCGGGATTGTTCTGAGCATTTTAATCTGCACATCCTCAGGAAGGCTTGACGACATTCCCTGAACATACATTTCCTCTGTGTCAAGTCCCATTGGCTCAATGAAAAGCTGATGTCTTTCCTTGTCCTTAAACCTCATAACCTTGTCCTCAATTGAGGGACAGTACCTTGGACCAACGCCCTCAATAACACCGCTGTATAAAGGTGAGCGGTGGATATTATCCATAATCACCTTATGAGTTTCAAGATTTGTATAGGTCATATAGCATTTAACACGGTTTTCGCCTGCATCTTCTGTTTCAAATGAGAATGGAACTATATCCTCATCACCGCTTTGTTCTTCCATTTTACTGTAATCAATAGATGAAGAAAGAACTCTTGCAGGAGTACCTGTTTTAAATCTCATTATTTTAATACCCTGGTCCACAAGACACTTAGTAAGCTCTCTTGCAGGGAAAAGACCATCAGGACCGCTCTCATAATTAACATCGCCGATAATTATTCTGCCTTTTAAGAAAGTACCTGTTGCAATAACAACTGCTTTTACTTCATACACCGCTCCCGTATGGGTTTCAACAGATTTAACTTTTTTATCCTCAAAGCCGATATTAACAATTTCTGCTTGTTTTATGTGAAGGTTTTCGGTGGTTTCCAAAACCTGTTTCATATATGCCTGATACTTTCTTCTGTCGCTCTGCACTCTTAAAGAATACACCGCCGGACCTTTGCCTCTGTTTAACATTTTAGACTGAAGAAAGGTTGCATCTGCCGCCCTTGCCATTTCACCGCCAAGTGCGTCGATTTCACGGACAATTATGCCCTTTCCTGTTCCGCCAATGCTGGGGTTACAGGGCATATTTCCTACTGTATCAAGATTTATTGCAAATATAACTGTTTTAAGTCCCATTCTTGCACCTGCAAGTGCCGCCTCAATTCCTGCGTGACCTGCACCGATAACAGCTATATCGTAATTACCTGCCAAATATGACATTTTTCTCTCCTTCTATTTCTACGGCAGGAGCAAGCCCCTGCCCTACTATTTGCCTAAACAAAAATTATGAAAAATTCTGTCTACAATTTCCTGTGATACGGTCATACCTATAATTTCGCCAAAAGCTTCTATTGCAAGCTGAAGGTCTACGGATATAATATCCTGAGGCATTCCCGACTTTAGTGAATTAAGTGCATTATCAAGATTTGCCTTGCACTTTATAAGACACTCAATATGTCTTTCATTAGTGATAACATTTGTATTTGAATTAATAAAGCTATCCTCAATTTTCTTTTCCATTTCAAGCATAAGAGTTTCAATTCCTGTAATTTCCTTTGCGGAAATTTCAACTCCCTCAAGTTCAATTACCTTACCCTTGTCAGTTTTTTTTATAATTACAAGGTGTGGCTTGCTCTTTATAAATTCAAGAACCTTTTTGTCTTCTTCCTC
>JAGARF010000184.1 GCA_017622395.1 Clostridia bacterium
CTCAGGAAAATGTACGCCGTGAATGTCCGGACCCCGGTGATGTTGTTATTCTCCTTGGCGGAAGAACAGGCAGAGATGGTTGCGGCGGTGCAACAGGCTCTTCAAAATCACATACTGCATCATCTTTAACAACCTGCGGTGCAGAGGTACAGAAAGGTAATGCTCCTGAAGAAAGAAAGCTCCAGAGATTATTCAGAAACCCTGAAGCAACAACTTTAATTAAAAGATGTAATGACTTTGGTGCAGGCGGTGTATCTGTTGCAATCGGTGAGCTTGCAGACGGACTTGAAATTGACCTTAACTCAGTTAAGAAAAAATATGATGGCTTAGACGGAACAGAACTTGCAATTTCTGAATCACAGGAAAGAATGGCAGTTGTTGTTGAAAAGAAAGATGCAGATAAGTTCTTAGCTCTTGCTGAGAAAGAAAACTTAGAGGCAACAATTGTTGCAAAAGTTACAGAAGCAAAGAGACTTGTTATGCATTGGAACGGCAAAACAATTTGCGACATAAGCAGAGAATTCCTTAATTCAAACGGTGCAGAAAAGCATATAGATGCAAAAATCGTGGCTGCAGAGCCTGCATATGAAAAGAAACTTCCTGAAAACTTTAAAGATGGTTATAAGGAACTTGCAACAGACCTTAATGTTTGCTCAAAAAGAGGCCTTTCAGAAAGATTTGACTCAACAATCGGTGCAGGAACAGTTCTTATGCCATTTGGCGGTAAGTATCAGTTAACACCTGCTCAGGCAATGGTACAGAAAATTTCTGTTGAAAAGAAACACACAAATGACTGTTCTCTTATGGCTTGGGGCTTTAACCCATTCATTTCAGAAAAAAGTCCTCTCCACGGTGCATATCTTGCAGTTATTGAGTCTGTATCAAAGCTTGTTGCCTGCGGTGCAGAGTTTAAAGATGTATATTTAACTTTCCAGGAATACTTTGAAAAGCTTGGAAAAACAGACCTTAAATGGGGTAAGCCGCTTGCAGCACTTCTTGGTGCTTTCAAGGCACAGAAAGAACTTAAAATAGGTTCAATCGGCGGTAAGGACTCAATGAGTGGTTCTTTTGAAAACATTGATGTTCCTCCGACACTTGTTTCTTTTGCTGTTACAACAGAAAAGGTTGAAAACATAGTGAGCGGTGAATTTAAGAAAGCAGGTAATAAGGTTATCTTTATCAAACCACAGTATGATGAAAACAACCTTCCTGTAACAAGCTCCCTTTTAGAATGTTTTGATAAGGTAACAAAGCTTGCAAGAGAAAAGAGAGCAAAGGCTGTTTACACTCTTACATACGGCGGTATCGCTGAGGCAGTAATGAAGATGGCGATGGGTAACGGCTTCGGTTTTGAATATGAAAATATAAGCCTTGAAAATATCTTTAAGTATAACTACGGTGCATTCTTAGTTGAAGTTGAAGAAGTAAAAGCAGACGAAAATGCTATCGGTACAATTACAGAAAAGAAAGAATTTGTATTTAATGGCGAAAGTGTTTCAGCTGACGAAATTAATAAAGCATATGAAGAAAAGCTTGAAAAAGTATTCAGCTGTAACATAAACCACGAAAACAGCAAGGTTGAAAACTTCTCATTTGTTGCAAAGGAAAGAGTAGCTCCGGCCATAAAGGTTGCAAAACCAAAGGTAATAATTCCTGTATTCCCTGGTACAAACTGCGAATTTGATTCAGCAAAGGTTATGGAGGATGCAGGAGCAGAAAGCGAAATCTTTGTAATCAACAACTTAACACCTGAGGGCATCGTTAAGAGTGTAAATGAGTTTGCTGAAAAGATTAACAGTTCACAGATGATATTTATCCCGGGCGGTTTCTCAGGCGGTGACGAACCTGAAGGTTCAGGTAAATTCATAACAGCTGTATTCAGAAATGAAATCATAAAAGAGGCGGTAACAAATCTTCTTGATAAGAGAGACGGTCTTATGTGCGGTATCTGTAACGGATTCCAGGCACTCATTAAGCTGGGTCTTGTTCCATACGGAAAAATAATTGACACAGACGAAAACTGTCCAACACTTACATACAACACAATTGCAAGACATCAGTCAAAGATTGTAAGAACAAGAATTGCTTCAAACAAATCTCCTTGGCTTGCAAATACAAATGTAGGCGATGTATATAATGTTCCAATCTCACACGGTGAGGGAAGATTTATAGCATCAGAAGAATTAATAAGACAGCTTGCAGAAAACGGACAAATCGCAACTCAGTATGTTGATATAGAGGGTAATGCAACATCAGATGTAGCCTTTAATCCAAACGACTCAATGTATGCTATCGAAGGTATCACATCACCAGACGGCAGAGTGTTCGGTAAAATGGGACACAGCGAGAGAATCGGTAATGGACTCTACAAAAATGTATATGGAGATTATGACATAAAGATGTTCACCTCCGCTGTAAAATACTTCAAATAAGTCCAAAAATGGGCTATACCACGAGTGCACTTTAAGGTGCACTCGTTTTTTAATAAACCCAAGCCTCACATATTACAATATGCTACGGCTTGGGTTTATCAAAATCTATCTCCATTTTTGAGCTTATTGAAGTATTTTATATATAATTATGAAGTATGGAAAATCTGAAATTCGTAGGGGACGATGCCCACATCGTCCCGCTTACGGGTGCCAATTAATAAAATCTACCTCTGTTTTTGAAAGTCTATTGTGGGGGGAAGCAAAAATCCTTCCGTTTTTTTCATCTGAAATTATGCATACAACGGCTTGAGTTATCAAAATATAATTTGCAACAAAAAAAGACGGCTTAGCCGTCTTTTTCGATCCATTTTATAAAACCATAACTGTCAAGTATCTGGAAGAACTTTGCCAGGCGTTCGTAGAGAGGGGAGGCTTTTTCACCGAAGTGGGCATCTACCTCTTTGCCAAGCTCTATGATATTTTTTTGCCGTCTACTATCTGCCAGATAAAGCTTCCGTGTTCATCAAGATGAATGTAGCTTGTTTTGGGTCTTTTGAAAAATTTCTGCGCTACTTTGTCAAAGAATTTGTTGTTTTCTTTGTGAAGAGTTACTATTCCGTCTTCGTCAACAGTCCACTTTAAATTCGGCAGAACAGGAATTTTTTCAAGATAGTTTTCTTTATTTTCTTTTTTCATTATGCTCGTTTCTTCCATACAGAGAACTTAAGAAGTGAAAGGATAATAAGTCCGAACACAACAAGTCCTGCTATGCTTGATGCTACAGGTGAAAGATTTAAAAGTCCTGAAATATCTATCATTTCACCAATGCCGAATATTGCAAGAACTGCAAGAGCAATACCAACAAGGCCTTCGCCTGCAATCATACCTGAGCAGAAAAGAATTCCGTCATTAACGATTGCATTCTTTTTCTTTTCGTCTTTCATTTTCATTTTATCAAGTGCAAGACGAACAAGACCGCCAACCATAATGCATGCATTAAGCTGAACAGGGAGGTAAACACCGATTGCAAAAGGAAGAACAGGGATACCTACGATTTCAACAACAACTGCAATGCAAACACCGATAAGAACAAGTGACCAAGGAAGTTGTGCACTCATAACACCTTCGATAATCATTTTCATAAGTGTTGCCTGAGGAGCTGCAAGCTCATCTGTACCAAAGCCCCATGCAGAGTCTAAGAGGTAAAGTGTACCGCCGATAGCAAACGCTGCCGCAATAACACCGATTAATTCACCAATCTGCTGTTTTCTTGGTGTTGAGCCTAAAAGATAGCCTGTCTTAAGGTCCTGAGATGTATCGCCTGCAATTGCTGCAACAATACAAATGATTGATCCGATTGCAATAGCAGCCTGGAAGCCTGAAGCACCTTCGCTACCTGTTGATTTCAAAATAATTGTTGCAATTAAAAGTGTTGCAATTGCCATACCTGATACAGGGTTGTTACTGCTTCCAACCAAGCCAACCATTCTTGAAGAAACAGTGGCAAAGAAGAAACCAAATACAACAACGATTATTGCACCGATAAGGTTAACAGGAATTGCAGGAACAAGCCATACAAGAAGTGTTAAAACTACGATTGCAGCTATAACAATAACCATACTTAAATCCTTTGATGTACGGTCGCTTGATACTGCACCGCCTGCAGAAATGCTTTTTATTGCATCCCTGAAAGTTGTTACA
>JAGARF010000185.1 GCA_017622395.1 Clostridia bacterium
GCTGACTGGTCAACTAACGCATGGTCGTAACCGCTGATTTTGATTCTGATTTTCTGAGCTGATGCCATTAATGTTTCCTCCCTTCGATATTGTGTCCACTATACCTGGTGTTTCATTACGCTCCACACTCTTGGGCACAGTGCAACCTCATATACTATACTACATATTAAAAAAGAAGTCAAGCACTTTTTGAAAATATTTCTAAAAATTTTTCCATACAGTTTTAGACTTCTTTATATACATATATATGATAATAGGAAGAAATTCCGTAAAGAGTTTGAAGTTAGAAGTTAGAAGTTAGGAGTTAGGAGTTGTAACTGTGCGAAGCACAATATCTCTGCGTAGCTATATCTTTGAATGTGAAACATTTAATATCTCTCGAGTATAGCGAGAATATCGTTTCGTAATGGAACGACGTCTCTGTACTCGCCCGCCTTTTCGGCAGGAGCAAGCCCCTGCCCTACGGCTCAGAACAACAAATATTATCATATAATAAAAAAAGAAACCCATCGAATGAGTTTCCCTTTCAAGTTTTAAATTATTCAGCAGCTTCTTCTTTAAGCGATTCTTCATACTTAGCAAGAACTGCTGTCTGAAGTGCTTCACGCATTTCCACATTGATTGGGTGCGCAATATCTTTGAATTCGCCGTCCATTGTTTTTCTGCTTGGCATAGCTATGAAAAGCTTGTCCTGTCCTTCGATAACCTTGATGTCATGAACAACAAATGCATCGTCAAATGTCACTGATACTACTGCCTTCATTCTACCCTCTGCTGTAATTTTTCTTACTCTGATGTCTGTAATATTCATCCTTATTTCCTCCCTGCCTTTTGCAGTTTTTTGACAGAATTACTCCGTCCTTAATGAATTTATCAAATTTTATACATATTGTCAATGGTGTTTTCATATTTTTGTGCAAATTGACTAAAAAAATATGCAAAATATCTTTAAAAATGTTTCAAATTGGCACTTTTTTTGACTTTTTTTGCATTATCGTTAAAGGTGCATAAAAAATTGTTGCCATTTATTATAACATATGATATAATAAATGTGTATATATGGAAGGAGTGTCTATATGGCTATACTAGATAATGTATCTGAAACAATTTCAAAGGTTGCCCGCAATATCGCAAAGGGTACAAACAAGGTTGTTGAATCCTCAAAGGTTTCTATAGACCTTCTCGAAAAGAAGGATGACCTTAAGGACAAATATGCTGAAATCGGTAAACTCCTTGCCGACTGTGACGATAAAGAAATTATTGAAAAGCTTGATGTTGCTGACAAAATCAATGAAATCAGAGCATTAAGCAACGAAATTGTAGAACTTAAGATTAAGCTTTCCGAACTCAAAAATACAAAAAAATGCCCCGATTGCGGAGCTAACATTTCTAAAAACTCTGCTTACTGCAATGTTTGCGGTAGCAAAATAATTTAACGGGGAAATAAAATGGAAAAATTGATTATCAAGGGTGGTAAGCCCCTTAACGGAAGCATAAGCATCAGCGGTGCAAAAAATGCAGTTGTTGCAATTATACCTGCCGCACTTCTTATCGAAGGAAAGTGTGTTATTGAAAATGTACCCTGTATTGACGATGTTTCTGTTATTACTGATATTTTAAGCCAGCTTGGTGCAAAAATCAGACTTATCAATAAGCATACAATCGAAATAGACAGTACGAATATTGAAACCTGCAAAGCTGACCATACTATGGTAAGCAAAATGCGTGCATCTTATTATCTTATGGGCGCACTTCTTGGCAGATTTAACCATGCACTTGTTTCTATGCCCGGCGGCTGTGATTTAGGTCCAAGACCTGTTGACCAGCATCTTAAAGGCTTCCGTGCTCTCGGTGCCAAAATTGATGACGATAACGGATATTATGAACTTACAGCCGACGAGCTTGTTGGCGGTCATATTTTCTTTGATATCGTTTCTGTTGGTGCAACAATCAATGTTATGCTTGCAGCTGTTAAGGCTCATGGTATCACAATTATTGAGAATGCAGCAAAAGAACCTCATATCGTTGATGTTGCAAACTTTTTAAACTCAATGGGTGCAAACATCAAGGGTGCAGGTACAGATGTTATAAAAATCAAAGGTGTGGATTGTTTAAAAGGAGGTACATACTCCGTTACTCCCGACTATGTTGAAGCAGGCACATATATGCTTATGACTGCAGGAACAGGCGGAAATGTTCTTATTAAAGATGTTATTCCCAAGCACCTTGAATCAATTACTGCCAAGCTTAAAGAAATCGGTGCAACCGTTAATGAATACGACGACAGTATTCAGGTTATTTCAACAAAAAGGCTTGCTCCTGCAAGAGTTAAAACTCTGCCCTACCCGGGTTTTCCTACAGACCTTCAGCCTCTTATTACAACTCTTTTATCCGTTTCAAACGGAACAAGTATTGTAACAGAAGCTGTATGGGAGAGCCGTTTCAGATATGTTGATGAATTAAGACGAATGGGTGCCAACATCACAGTTGAGAAATCTGTTGCGGTTATAGAGGGAATAGAGGAGCTTTCGGGCTGTCCCGTTAAGTCTCACGATTTAAGAGCCGGTGCTGCTATGGTTATGGCAGGACTTATGGCAAACGGAACAACAGAAGTAACTGAACTTCAATATATAGACAGAGGATATGAAGACTTAGAAGGTAAACTTACATCACTTGGTGCAGATATCAGGAGAATAGAAGATAAAACACCTTCAACAACTTCAAAGGCAAACTGATGTTAAAATTTTGTTCACTTTCAAGCTCAAGCAGCGGTAACTGTCTTTATGTCACAGACGGCAGTTCAAGCATTTTAATTGACTGCGGCTTAAGCTTTACAAAAACAAGTTCATTATTAAATTTAATCGGCGTCAATATATCGGATATTGACGCTGTTTTGGTTACCCACGAACACACAGACCACACATCAGGACTTGGTGTTCTTTTAAGAAAACAAGAGTTCCCATATACGGACTTAAGGAAACCGTTGCTTATGTTTTATATAAGTATCCCTATATAAGCAATATTAACATTCTTCCGTCCGCACTTAAAATAGGAAAGCTTGAAATAAAAAGCTTTGCAACCTCTCATGATGTTCCCTCTGTAGGGTATACTATTGAATGTGGTAATAAGAAAATTTCAATTGCAACAGATCTTGGTATTGTAACAGATGGGGTGTGTGATGCTTTAAAAGGAACAGACTTTGCCTTTATCGAATCAAATCATGACCCCGAAATGCTTATGTATGGTACTTATCCATATCATTTAAAAAAGAGAGTCGCCTCCGAAAGAGGACATCTTTCAAATAAAATGTGTTCCCAGCTTGTGTGCAAGCTTGCCTCTGAGGGTACCAAAGAATTTATGTTGGGTCACATCAGCAAGGAAAACAACACAGAAGACCTTGCACTTTCAACAACCTCAAGTGCTCTTTCACTAATAGGTAAAAGTGCACAGGTACATATAGCACCCAAAGAAAGCCCATCAAAAATAATTCAATTATAAACTAAAAAAGCACTTGCATATAGCAAGTGCTTTTTGGTGCCGAAGACCGGAATCGAACCGGTACGAAGTTTAACCCTCGCAGGATTTTAAGTCCTGTGCGTCTGCCAGTTCCGCCACTTCGGCAGGTACTTGTATATAATAGCACAATGAAATTTGTTTGTCAAGGGTTTTTATACAGTTTTTTATTTAAAAATCTCAATAATCTTAAACTTAAACTTCATATCATCATTTAATGATATAAGTCTGTATTCGTCTTCCGAAAGTATTTTTTTGAGATATTGCGTGCCTTCATTGTCTATCTTCCCTGTTGCTCCGTCTGTAAAGCACAGCGGCGGAAACATAACACACCACCAATTTTCACCCATAGCTTTCCCGAGCTTTACATTAACCGCTTTATACTTTCCTTTCGGCAAGGATAGGTTTGCGTATGTTTTTGTCGGGAAATATGTGTCCTTATATTCAACGGTTGCACGGTATGGCACATTGTTTTTTTCTAAGTACTCATTTACCTTTTTTTCAGTTTCAGGAAGAACATCATTCATATTGTCCTTGTTAATTTCCACACTGCTGATTATGTTATCCCTTACATCAAGCTTTATTTGCTGGTCGTACTGAGAATTGCTGTTTGCAACTATGTGCAGTCTTGTAACATTCTCACTTATACTCTCCTGCATTCCTCCTGCATAGCACACCATACAGCCAAAACACAAAAAAACTGCTAATAATAATCGTTTCATTTTTTCACCTCGATTTGATTATTGGCAGTTTTTTGTTACTTTATACTTGTCACGCAAGTAAATATATTAAATTGTTTAAGTGCCTGCTCTGCTTTTTTTGCATCATCAACACTCTCAAATAATCCAAAGACGGTTGGGCCGCTTCCTGTCATAAGAGAGCACATAGCATTGTTATCAAGCATAACAGACTCTATTTCTTTTATAACAGGCTTTTCTGATGCTGTTATTTCCTCAAGCACATTATACATTCTTTTTGAAAGGTCATAAAGATTACCTTTTTCTATGGCTTTCATAGCTCCCTCTGTATCAGGGTGATGTTTCATATCGCCGAGCTTCACCTTTTTGAAAATTTCAACTGTACTTATGGGAAAATCCGGCTTTGCTATAAGTACAGGGCAAGGTTTCAGGCTTTTAAGAGGTGTTAAAATTTCACCTATTCCTTCGCACAGCACAGTTCCGCCCACAATACAAAAAGGAATGTCCGCTCCGACGGTTTCTCCTATCTTTATAAGGGTTTCAACATCTGCATTTATTCCTGTAAGCTGATTTAGTGCTTTTATCACCGCCGCACCGTCTGTACTTCCCCCTGCCATTCCTGCAGCTACAGGGATATTTTTTTCTATATATATTTTAGCACCGCAGTTCAAATTAAAATATTTAAAAAATGCGTCTGCCGCTTTATATGCTATATTGTTTTTATCGTCAGGGAGATATTTAAGGCTGGTTTTTACCTGAATATCCTTTTCTGCAAGCTCCACATCTACCACATCTGCAAGCTCAAGACTTTGCATAATTGTTTTTAAAATATGGTAGCCGTTTTCCTTTTTCCCTACTATATCCAATGTTAAGTTTACTTTTGAATGTGCCTTTATCTTCATATTTATTCCTCAGTTGGTTCAACAAATATAAATATAAGCTGACCTGCTTTAATTAAATCTCCTGTTTTTAATGCACAAGGCTCGGCTGTTATTTTTTCACCGTTTACAAAAGTACCGTTTGTGCTGTTGTTGTCTGCGATTGTAAACATTCCATTCTCTTTCTTGAAAATCGCGTGAGCAGTTGAAAGAAATGGATCAGAAATAATAATATCCGCCTTAGCACCTCTGCCTATAACAGTTCCGTCCTTTATGTTATAATGTTCTTCAACAGAAAACGGAACTGTATGTCTTTTGTTCATAAGCTTTATATATACACCATCATCAAAAACAGAGCCAAGTCTGCTTTGTTTTATGTCAAGATAAATAAGTCTTATAATACTGAACATAAAGAAATATATAATAGTTATAAAAATATATTTCACTATTGTTGATAAAACTTCAAACACAATCCCGCCTCCTTTTAAAACAGTATAACATTTCTTATAAAATAAATCAATAAAAAAAGGAAATTAAACTTTTGTATAGAATATTATATATTTGTAATATTTTTGTAATAATTTGACTTGTACATCATAAAATTTACTATGGGGGAACTCTTATGAGAAATAAAATTGCCGGCAAAAATGACGGTATTAACAAAAAAGAACCTTCCACAACTGAATATAAGCCAAAAAAGAATATTTTCAGGAGAATTAAATCTTTACTTAAACAAAAATCAAATTTATATATCAGAAAATTCAAAGCAAACAAAAAGGCTTCAATCACCTTTTTGACAGGAATTTTTGCTTTTGCAATATGTCTTTGTCTGCTTTCAAACATTCAGGTCGGCTATGCTGTTGTTTTTAATGATAAAACAATAGGCTTTGTATCTGAAAAATACTCGACAGAGCTTGCAATAAACGAGATTTATTCTGATATTGAAACATATGCTCCTGATGAAAACATCAGCATTACAACAGATATAAAACCATCTGTTGCACCTGATATGTATTTTAAATCGGAAACGGAAATTGCAGATATTATAAAGGCTAATCTTGACTTTTATGTTGATGCCTGCTGTATAGTTATTGACGGCGAAACAAAGCTTGCTGTTAAAAACGCAGAGGAAGCTGATGCGGCAATTCAGGGGTATAAGGACTCCTGCGTCGGCGGTGAAGGTGAAGTTATCAATATAGAAGTAAAAGAAAATATTGAATATTTAAACTGCAAGGTTGTATACACAACTGTATTAAGTGTTGAAGATGCAATAAAAACTCTTCACGGAGCTATGGCAAAAGAAGGTCTTTACACAGTTGTTGAGGGAGATACTCTCTGGAGCATAGGCATTGAAAATAATATGCCTACGGACTACCTTATGGAGCTTAATGGTCTTGACAGCGAATTTTTAAACATCGGCGATGTTTTGAGAGTAACTCATCCTACTCCTATGCTTACGGTTACAGTCGAAAAGCGTATAAACTACACAGAATACATTCCTTACGAAACAGAACAGATATATGACAAAAATCTAACTAAAGGTACTAATAAAACTACCCAGAAAGGTCAGAACGGAGAAAATTATATAACTGCGGTTGTAACACTTGTAAATCTTCAGGAAACAAACCGTGTTATTGAAAACACCGAACATATCTGTGACCCTGTTAAAGAGATAATCAGAATAGGTACAAAGCCAAAACCTAAAACAGCTGCAACAGGCAGATTTGGCAGACCTATAAACGGCGGATATGTTTCATCAGCCTTTGGTAACAGAAGCAGAGGTTATCATACAGGTATTGATTACGCCCTTTCCTACGGCTCACCTATTTATGCCTCTGACGGCGGTACAGTTACCTATTCAGGCTGGAGCGGCGGTTATGGTTATATGATTAAAATTAATCACGGTAACGGCTACGAAACTCTTTATGCCCATTGCAGCAGACTTGCCGTTTCATCAGGCAAAAAAGTTGCAAAAGGTCAGGTTATTGCCTATGTAGGCAGTACAGGAAACAGCACAGGACCGCATCTTCACTTTGAAATAAGAAAGAACGGGTCTTATATGAACCCAGCTAACTATTACTAAAAAAATAAGCCTTAGGGCTTATTTTTTTAGTATTGTTCCCGGATAATAATGCTCTAATATTTCTTCATAGCTATATCCCATCTTTGCGTAGCTGTTTGCTCCGTATTGGCTCATTCCCACGCCATGTCCGTAGCCGTAGACAGTAAAAACATATTCTCCATCTTTCTCTTCTATCTTAAAATTCGACGAGCGAAGATTAAATAGTTCTCTTATTTTTGCTCCCGTAAATTCCTTTTCACACAATGTTATTGTTTTAACAGCTCCGCTTTCTGTTCGTTCCTCTTTGCCGATTACCTTTTCAAAATCTTTTGCTCCAAGCTTTGTTATTAAATCATTATAATCCATTTCTCGTAATTCAAACAATGATCTTTTACTTTGATAATATTCATGTTCCATTGGTAATCGATGTTGAAGAACTGGTTGATTTCCCATAAATGAATTATCATCTTGCAGAATTGAAC
>JAGARF010000186.1 GCA_017622395.1 Clostridia bacterium
ATGCTCAAAAATATTGAAATTGAGGGAATATTTACCCATTTTGCAACTGCAGACGAGGAAAATGAAGAAAAAACCTTAAAGCAGTTTGATAAATTTATGAATTTCGTAGAAATGCTGGAAAAAGAAGGAGTACATATTCCTGTGAAGCATTGTGCTAACAGTGCGGCGATTATGAGATTTCCACAGATGCACCTTGATATGGTAAGACCAGGAATTATTCTTTACGGATATTATCCGTCAATGTATCTTAAGGGAAAAGAAATAGATTTGAAGCCTGTTATGACATTAAAAAGTCTTGTAACAACTGTTAAAACTGTTGAGCAAGACAGCGAAATCAGTTACGGCGGAACTTATACCGCTAAAAAAGGAGAAAAAATCGCAACTCTTGGAATAGGATATGCCGACGGACTTTTAAGAACTCTCAGTAACAAGCTTAAAGTTGAAGTAAAGGGAGAAAAATTTAATCAGACAGGCAGAATTTGTATGGACCAATGTATGATTGATGTGTCAAATGCCAATAATATAAATGCAGGAGATGAAGCTGTTATATTCGGCGAAAACAACTCAGCAGATGAATTGGCAGAAATTTGCGGTACTATCAGTTATGAAATATTATGTATGGTTGGGAAAAGAGTACCAAGAGTTTACCTAAATTCTGGGAAGGTTGTAAAAAATATCAGCTTTCTTAACTGAAATCAGTTGCGAAAGGAGAAAAATTGCATATAATTGTTATTGACCTGTGAGGTGTGATATTGTATAATACACATAGGTGATTTAGTAACCTATTAGTATTAGAATTTGCGGGGGCAGGGTATATTATGACACAGCACAGGAAAATCGAACTTAAAATCCCTCAGAGCCTTTATAGCAGAATTGAGCAAATAGCAAAAGAAAACGGTAGAAATATCGATGATTTAGCAAAGGATGCAATCAATTTATATGTGAGGGAATATGAAAAATTAGCCGCAGGCTATGAAGCCATGGGGCAGTTTAATGAAGAATACGCCGAAATGTGTTTAGATGCCGACAATCAGGTGTTGGCAGATTGTGAGGAAAAACTTTCGGAGAGTGAATAGAAGTGATTGTTAAAAGAGGAGACATTTATTATGCGGACCTGAGTCCTGTTATAGGCTCAGAGCAGGGTGGGGTGCGACCTGTTTTAATCGTGCAAAACGATATTGGAAACAAGTACAGCCCAACTGTTATCGCAGCAGCAATAACATCTCAGATAAATAAGGCTAAAATGCCTACACACATTGAAATTGATGCAAAAGGATACGGCCTTTCAAAGGACTCTGTTATCCTTCTTGAACAGATAAGAACAATTGACAAAAAAAGATTAAAAGAAAAAATCGGTAAAGCAGATGAAAACCTAATGAAAAAAATAAACGAGGCTTTGTTAATAAGCTTTGGTTTGTGGGAGGTTAATTGAATGAAGAAAAAAATAACAGCAACTGCTGTGGCGGTAGTGTTAGTGCTTACTTTGGTCACTACATACATGGTGTATGCCCAGGCAGGAGATGACAGCGACCCTATTATATCATTAAGCTACCTTAAAGAGGTGTTTGCACCTGAGATAAAAGAGGAGCTTACATTCAAGGTTGTAACAGTTGAAAGCGGTAAAACAGTTGTCTGCGGTGCAGGAACTGAAGTTATTCAGCGTATGGGTACATCGGAGATTGTTGCAACTGAAAAAGGCGGAATTGCAGATACAACAGTCGGAACTGATTTGCAGAACGGTACACAGACACCCTCTAACCATTTGCTTATTATACCGGTAGCAGACGGCAGAGGATTTAAAACAAGTACTGAATGTATCTTTATGATAAAGGGTAAATACGAAATAAAATAAAAAAACTAACAATCCTTCAAAGAAGGATTGTTAGTTTTTTATAAAATGATTTATGCTAAAGGGTTTCCATCTGCGTCAAATAGTGGAAGTGGTTTTAAAACTGTGATGTCTTTTCTTTCAATAGCATCGCCCTCGGCTAAAACTGCCATCTTGCCAACAATGTTTCCGCCAGCTTTTTCAACAAGGTCAACAAGTGCCGAAAGAGATTCGCCTGTTGATATAACATCATCAACAAGAAGGATTTTTTTGCCTTTAATCATATTAACCTCGTCTTCGCCTATGTAAAGGTGCTGCTGATGCTGAGTTGTTATGGAGTTTACACAAACCTCAAGAGGGTTTTTCATATAAACCTTAAGTCCTTTTCTTGCGATGATGTAGTTGTTTTCGCCACTCTGTCTTGCCATTTCATAGATAAGAGGAATACTCTTTGCCTCGGCAGTAATCATAATATCGTGCTCAGGTGCGATTTTTAATAATTCCTCCGCACATTTGCAGGTGAGCTCAACATCGCCGAACATAATAAAGGCGGCAATCTGGAGCTTGTCGTTTATAGGGAAAAGCTGAAGCTCTCTTTTAAGACCTGCAACTTCAAGTTCGTATGTAGTTTTCATATAATCATCAATCCTTTCACAAATAAATTCTAACACAGCAAAATTAAAAAGTCAATTATAATAGACAAAAAGAAAAAAATGTATTATTATATATTTGAGGTGATTTTATGGAGCCTATGGATTATGTTGTAAAAGAAATACAGGGCGAGTATGCAATACTTAAAAACATTGAAGATAACAACGAAATTTTTATTGCAATGCATCTTCTCCCGATGGGAACTGATATAGGAACAAGACTGCATTTGAAAATTTTGAATATACATTGGCAGGTGATTAAATGGCAAAGGGAGCTAATCAAAAGCTTAAACTTCTTTATATAGCAAAATATTTTATGGAAAATACAGATGAGGAACATTTTGTAACAGTTCCTGAAATAATAAGCTATTTAAACAGTAATGATATAAGTGCAGAAAGAAAAGCCGTTTATGATGATATAGAGTGTCTGAAGCTTTTTGGACTTGATATTTGCTGTGAGAAAGCAAAAACATTTAATTATTATCTTGCATCAAGAGAATTTGAAACACCTGAACTTAAGCTTTTGGTTGATGCTGTTCAGGCGTCGAAATTTATAACCGTAAAAAAGAGTTTTGCACTTATTAAAAAAATAGAAACCCTTACAAGCAAAGCGGGTGCAGGACTTTTAAACAGAGAGGTTTATGTTGCAAACAGAGCAAAAACAGAAAATGAACATATATATTATAATGTAGATAAAATACACGAGGCAATACTTAAAAACAGACAAATATGCTTCAAATATTACGAATGGGGAACAGATAAGAAAAAGCACTTCAGGAAAGACGGAGAATTTTATAAGGAAGCACCTGTTGCCCTTACATACAGCGACGAAAATTATTATCTTATTACATATAAAGAAAAATACAATTCCTATGTTCACTACAGAGTTGACAAAATGGAGCAAACCTCAATAGCGGAGGAAGAAAGAGTTTTACCCAAAGAGCAATTTGATTTGCCAACCTATGTAAAAAAGACATTTTCAATGTATCGCGGTGAAGAAAAAAGTGTGACGGTTGAATTTGATAATTCCCTTGTAGGTGTTGTAATTGACAGATTCGGAAGTAATGTTACCATAGTTCCGTCAGAAAACACCTTTACAGCACATTTAAATGTTGCAGTAAGTCCATACTTTTATTCCTGGCTTGTAGGTTTTGGAAATAAAGCAAAAATACTGTCCCCTGAAAATGTGAAAGCAGACTTTTTAAACCATATAGAGGAAATAAGAAAAATTTACTGAAAAAGGAGACGGAATATGTGATATGCACCCCAAAAGTTAGACACTTTTGGGGTGCATATTATTTTACTGTCCTTTTTATCACCCATATAATTTGTTAAACTCTAATCAAGGTAAGAGAAACACAAATGAAAGGATGATATAAATGAATAAAATAAAAGGTGCTATATTTGGAATGATAATACTTCTTGCAACACAGATTGCCCCTAAGCTTGTTATATATGCAATTGTACTTGGACTTGTTGTGTATTTTGTAAGACTTATGATGAATATTATCAACGAATGCTGACTTTTTTGCCAATCCCCTTATAACTTCACCAAAGGGCAAAAAGTTAACAGGTAAAGCCTGCAGAAAACTGCAGGTTTTTTTCTTTAAACTATTTACAATAATTGAAATATTTGTTATAATAAACTGAATAAATTTGTAAAAGAGGTGAGATAATGGACGCGGGTAATGCCCAAAGTATAAAACCCAAGGGGCAAAGACAACAAAGTGTTAAAGGCGTTTGTTATTTCACATTTTGAACAAACGCTAAAGGTTTTTCTTTGCTCCTTAGAACAGGAGGAAAGGTATGGATAATGAATTAATTATTAAGGCCCTGGAATATGTTGATAACAAACAGTTCCAGCAGCTTAAGGCTTTATTCAGCGAAATGCAGGCGGCAGATATTCAGGAGCTTTTTGAAGAGCTTACTGAAAGCCAGGTTATTGTGGTTTTCAGACTTCTTCCAAAAGAACTTGCTGCTGAGGTTTTCGTTGAAATGGACAGCGACCATCAGGAAATATTAATCAACAATTTTTCTGATAAAGAGCTTAAAAGTGTACTTGATGAGCTTTTTGCCGATGATACTGCAGATATTATCGAAGAAATGCCTGCAAATGTTGTTAAAAGAATTTTAGCAAACTCAAAGGCTGAAATGAGAAAAACAGTTAATGAGCTTTTAAAGTATCCTAAAGACAGTGCAGGAAGTATTATGACAACCGAGTATGTGGCTCTCCGCAGAAATATGACGGTTAGTCAGGCTTTCGAGCTGATAAGAAAGGTTGCAATAGACAAAGAGACAATTTACACCTGTTATGTGCGTGATACAGACAGAAAGCTTATTGGTCTTGTTACTGCAAAGACACTTATGATTTCACCCCTTGATGCGGTGATTGAAGATATAATGGAAAGCAATATTATTTCTGCATCCACGATGGATGATAAGGAAGATGTTGCAAAAATGTTTGAAAAGTACGACTTTCTTGCATTGCCTGTTGTAGATAACGAAAACAGAATTGTAGGTATTGTAACGGTTGACGATGCTATTGATGTCATTCACGAAGAGCTTGAAGAAGACTTTGCGAAAATGAATGCTATTATGCCAAATGAAAAGGAATACCTGAGAACAGGAGTTTTTGAACTGTTTGTGAAAAGAATTCCATGGCTTATGTTTCTTATGGTTTCTGCAACCTTTACGGGTATGATTATTGATTCTTTTGAATCAGCCCTTTCAGGCTGTGCTATCCTTGTTGCCTTTATCCCTATGCTTATGGGAACAGGCGGAAACTCAGGAAGTCAGTCTTCTGTTACCGTTATAAGAGGCTTGTCTCTTGGTGAGGTTGAATTTAAAGACCTTATAAAGGTTGTATGGAAAGAAATAAGGGTTGCATTTTTATGCGGTTTAGCACTTGCCTTAATAAACTTCGTAAAAATAATGATTGTTGATAAGGCTATGATGGGTGATGAAATAACGGTTACCGTTGCACTTGTTATATGTATAACACTTTTTGTAACGGTGCTTGCGGCAAAGCTTATTGGTTGTGTTCTTCCTATGCTGGCAGATAAAATCGGCTTTGACCCTGCGGTTATGGCAAGCCCGTTTATAACAACGCTTATTGATGCAGTGTCACTTATTGTATATTTTGAAATAGCACAAATGGTGCTGGGAATAGGGTAATAAATGGAATTTATATTTAGATTGTTTGTAAAAGATAAAGACAATACAGAAAACATCAAAGTCAGAAACAGCTATGGCAAGCTTAGCGGAACTGTTGGGATATGTCTTAATATATGCTTGTTTGCAATTAAACTTATTGCAGGCTTGATAACTGCATCTATAGGTGTTATGGCAGATGCTTTTAACAATCTTTCAGATGCAGGAGCATCAATAATAACACTTATCGGTTTTAAAATGTCAGAAAAGCCTGCAGACGAGGACCATCCCTTTGGTCACGGCAGAATAGAGTATATAAGCTCGCTGTTCGTATCCCTTGCAATACTTCTTATGGGATATGAGCTTTTAAAAGCGGCAATCGGTAAAATTATAACACCTCAGGCAGTAAGCTTTAATGTAACATCTTTTGCAATTCTTCTGTCGGCGGTAATAGTTAAGCTTTGGATGTTTTTCTTTAACAGAAAAATTGCAAAAAAGATTTCTTCAGCAGTTGTTATGGCAACTGCAAAGGATTCTCTCAGCGATTGTATATCCACAACGGGAGTTTTGGCAGGGCTTTTGATATCACAGCTTTTTGATATTAATATAGATGGTTATATCGGTCTTGTTATAGCGGTGTTTGTTCTTTATACAGGGTATACTACTATAAAAGATTCAACTGAACCGTTGCTTGGAACTACCCCTGATGCAGAGTTTGTAAAAAATATAGAAGAAACAATAACAAGCCACGATGAGGCACTTGGTATACACGATTTGATTGTGCATAACTACGGACCTTCAAAGAATATCATAAGTGTTCATGTGGAGGTTGACTCTTCGTCAGACCTTAATGTTATTCACGATA
>JAGARF010000187.1 GCA_017622395.1 Clostridia bacterium
ATACAAGTCTTCCGGTTTTTGTCACCAATGTTTATGACGAAAAAGGAAAATTAATGACAGGTGCAACACCTGAGGCTATGATAGCAATGCTTGAGGGTCTTGGTGTTTCGGCACTTGGTATGAATTGTTCTTTAGGTCCTGATAAAATGCTGCCTTTAATCGAAAGGTTTAAAGATAATGCATCTGTTCCCGTAATAGTTAATCCGAACGCAGGACTTCCGGTTGTAAAAGATGGGAAAACTGTGTTTACAACCGATGCAGAAGAATTCTCGGATTTTATGGTTAAAATGGCACAGAGGGGTGCTTGTATTCTTGGCGGATGCTGTGGAACAACACCTGAATACATTGCAAAAACCGTTGAAAAAACCATTGGTATCGAATATAAGCTCCCTGAGTTTAAAGATAAGACGGTTATATCCTCATACACCAATGCGGTTGAGGTTAAAGACAAACCGATTTTAATAGGCGAGAGAATTAACCCAACAGGTAAGCCAAAGCTTAAAGAGGCTTTAAGGGATAAAAATCTAAGCTATATTTTAAACGAAGGCATAGCACAGGCGGAAAAGGGTGCTCATATTTTAGATGTTAATGTGGGACTTCCTGAGATAGACGAAAAAGAAATGATGAAAGAGGTTGTTTTTGCTCTTCAGTCTGTTACAGACCTTCCTCTTCAGCTTGACTCAAACAATCCGTCGGTGCTTGAGGGGGCAATGAGAATATATGCAGGCAAACCACTTATAAACTCTGTTAATGGCGAGAAAGAAAGTATGGACAGTATTTTCCCTCTTGTTAAAAAGTACGGGGGCAGTGTTATTGCCTTGACAATGGATAAAGAGGGAATTCCGAAAACTGCGGCAGAAAGAGCAAAAATTGCAAAAAGAATTGTTGATTATGCAATGGGGTACGGCATTGATAAAAAAGATATTATTGTAGACCCGCTTGCACTTACTGTTTCATCTGACCCTGAAAGTGCAAGAGTTACCCTTGATGCTATTGAATTAATAAGCAAAATGGGAATAAAGACAAGCCTTGGTGTTTCAAATATTTCCTTCGGACTTCCTATGCGTGATAAAATAAATGCAGCGTTTTTCTCATCGGCACTCTTGAAAGGTCTTAATATGGCGATTATGAATCCGTTTTCCGAAAAAATGATGGACGCGTATTTTGCACATAATGTTTTAATGGGCTTTGATGAGGGTTGTTTAAATTATATAGGCTATGCAGGCAATGGGACTGAAGAAACTGTTAAGGCACAGAAAGCAGACTTAAAATATGCAATCATAAAGGGGTTAAAGGAAGAAGCTGTTATTTCAGCAAAAGAGCTTTTAAAAACAAATAAACCCCTTGATGTGATAAACAACTATATAATTCCTGCATTAAACCAGACAGGAGCGGATTTTGAAGCAGGAAAGGTGTTCCTTCCCCAGCTTCTGATGAGTGCTGAGGCATCAGGCAAAGCTTTTGATGAGGTAAAGGCACTTATGCCAAAGGGAGAAGAAACAGGTAAAGCTATCATTCTTGCGACAGTTAAAGGGGATATACACGATATTGGTAAAAATATCGTTAAGGTTATACACGAAAGCTATGGTTATAAGGTTTACGACCTTGGAAAAGATGTTGAGCCTGAAAGGATTTTAGAGTGTGTTAAGAAAACAAACTGCAGACTTGTGGGGTTGAGTGCGTTAATGACCACAACTGTTCCTGCAATGGAGGAAACCATAAGGGTTCTTAAAAACTATGACCAAAATATTAAGGTTGTGGTGGGCGGAGCGGTTTTGAATGAAGATTATGCACAAATGATTAATGCAAGCTTTTACGGCAAGGACGCAATGGAGAGCGTACGGTATACAGAAAACTATTATACAGAGGCAGAATTATGAGGTGAAAAATGAAATATTTAATTGCATCGGATATACACGGCTCTGCATATTTTTGCAGAGAGCTTTTAAGAGCTTTCAAGGAAGAAAAGGCAGATAAACTCATACTGCTTGGTGATATTTTGTATCACGGACCAAGAAATGATTTGCCAAAAGAATACAACCCAAAGGAAGTAATTGAGCTTTTAAATAATATTAAGGAAAAAATTCTTTGTGTTCGGGGCAACTGTGACACTGAGGTTGACCAGATGGTTTTAAAGTTTCCGATTCTTGCAGACTATGCAGTTTTATGTGAAAACGGTCAGCTAATTTATCTGACACACGGACATAAAGAAATTCCAAATCTTGGCGAAAATGACATTGTTATTCAGGGACACACCCATATACCAACATATGAAAGTCCTTTAAACCCCGGTTCGGTTTCAATTCCCAAGGAAGGGTCGCATCACGGTTATATGACCCTTGAAAATAGCGAGTTTTTATGGAAAGATTTTACGGGGGAAATAAAAAACACCCTTAAACTATATTGACAACAAAACCTTGTTATGATAAAATTAATAAGGTCTTGTGGTGGACAAAACTGAAGGCCTGAAAACGGCCTTTTTTTGTTGCCGAAATACGAAAGGAGACAAGTTAATGGAAATGCTTTTAAAGAATGCTTTTGTTTACATCGGCACAGAATTTGTTAAGGCGGACATTTTGATTAAAGACGGCCGTATTGTTGACATTTTTGAAAAGGCTGATATTTTGTGCGAAAATACCTATGACTTAAATAATTTATATATATTCCCCGGTTTTACGGATGTTCATGTTCATCTCAGAGAGCCGGGTTTTTCGTATAAAGAAACCATAAAGTCAGGCTCAATGGCTTCAGCTAAAGGCGGATTTACTCACATTTTTTCAATGCCTAACTTAAATCCTGCACCGGATAGTGCTGATACTCTCAAAGCACAGCTTGACATTATTGAAAAAGATGCTGAAATTGAGGTTATTCCTTACGGATGTATTACAAAAGAACGAAAAGGCGAAGTCCTTTCGGATATGGATGCTATGAAAGACAGTGTTTGTGCATTTACCGATGACGGTAGCGGAATTCAGACAAAAGAGCTTATGAAAAAGGCTATGGAGAAGGCGAAAAGCCTTGATAAAATCATTGCCGCACATTGCGAGGATAATTCACTTTTAAAGGGTGGCTATATACACGACGGCGAATATGCAAAACAAAATGGTCATAAGGGTATATGCTCTGAAAGTGAGTGGGGGCAGATTGCAAGAGATTTATGTCTTGCGAAACAAACAGGTGTTAAATACCATGTATGCCACATTTCAACAAAAGAAAGTGTTGAAATTATACGAAAAGCTAAAAGAGACGGTGTTGATGTAACCTGCGAAACAGGACCTCACTATCTTGTGTTTAATGATATGGACTTAAAAGATGAGGGAAGATTTAAAATGAATCCTCCTATCAGAAGCGAGGAAGACAGACTTGCTCTTATTGAGGGCATCAAGGACGGTACAATTGATATGATTGCAACTGACCATGCACCTCACAGCAAAGATGAAAAGAGCAAGGGTCTTTCAGGCAGTATGATGGGTGTTGTGGGAATTGAAACAAGCTTTCCTGTCTGCTACACACATTTAGTAAAGAAAAATATTATATCTCTTGAAGATTTAATAAAGCTTATGAATGAAAATCCATCAAAGAGATTTAACAAATTAAATGAAATTAAAAAGGGTGAAATCTGCGACCTTTGTATTTTTGATTTAAAGGAAGAATATGAAATTAACCCTGAGGAGTTTATCTCTATGGGTAAAAGCACTCCTTTTGCAGGAGAAAAGGTTTTCGGCAGATGCGTTGCAACAATTTATAAAGATAAATTTGTATACGGAGATTTGAAACAGTATAAATAAAAGAAAATCACTTGTGATTTTCCTCATCAATTATTCACTATTAATTATTCATTATTCATTAATTTATAGGAGGAAGTATGAAACAGAGCATTTTTACAATAGAAAGCAATCAAAACATTGCAAAAGCTGTTTATAAAATGGTTTTAAAGGGTGACACTTGTGGTATTGCCTGCGGTCAGTTTATAAACATTCAGATAGACGGACTTTATTTAAGAAGACCTATTTCTGTTTTTGACTATGACGAAAAAACAGTTACAATCATTTACAAGGCAGTAGGTGCAGGAACAGAAAAAATGGCTGAAATGAAAGCAGGGGAAAAGCTTGATATTTTAACAGGTCTTGGTAATGGCTATGATGTTTCAAAAAGCGGAGATATGCCACTTTTAATAGGCGGCGGTGTCGGAGTTCCGCCTCTTTACAATCTTTGTAAAAAGCTTATTGAAAAAGGTGCAAAACCATCAGTAATACTTGGGTTTAATACCAAAGATGAAGTTTTCTGTAAGGAAGAATTCGAGGCTCTCGGTGTTAAAACAACAGTTACAACTGCAGACGGCTCAGAGGGCATTAAAGGCTTTGTTACAAATGCTATTGAAGATGGTTATACATATTTCTATACTTGCGGTCCTGAGCCAATGCTTAAGGCGGTATATGATGCTACAAATACATCGGGACAGTTCAGCTTTGAAGAAAGAATGGGTTGCGGCTTTGGTGCATGTATGGGCTGCAGCTGTAAAACAAAATACGGAAACAAGAGAATTTGCAAAGACGGTCCTGTTTTGGAAAAGGAGGAAATAATATGGTAAATACAAAAGTAACATTAAGCGGTATTGAGCTTTCAAACCCTATTATTCCTGCCAGCGGAACCTTTGGTTATGGCTACGAATTTGCAGAGCTTTATGATATTAACTGCCTCGGCTCTTTCTCTTTTAAGGGAACAACCTTAGAGCCAAGATTTGGTAATCCAACACCAAGAATTGCAGAGTGCACAAGCGGTCTTATAAACTCTGTAGGTCTGCAGAACCCAGGTGTTGATAAAGTTATTTCTGAGGAGTTACCTAAGCTTAAAGAAGTTTTTAATAAAAAGGTTGTTGCAAACATCTGCGGTTTTTCAACAGAAGAATATGTTAAAGTTTGCGAAAAGTTAAATGATGAAGAACAAATCGGTTGGTTTGAAGTAAACATCAGCTGTCCTAATGTTCATGGCGGCGGTATGAGCTTCGGTACAGACCCAAAATGTGCGGCAGAGGTAACAAAGGCTGTTAAGGCTATTTCTAAAAAGCCTGTTTATATTAAGCTTTCACCAAATGTTACAAACATTGTTGAAATAGCAAAGGCCTGTGAAGATGCAGGAGCAGACGGCATTAGTCTTATTAACACACTTTTAGGTATGAGAATAGATTTGAAAACCAAAAAGCCTGTTATTTTTAACAAAATGGGCGGCTTTTCAGGTGATGCAATAAAGCCTGTTGCAATCAGAATGGTTTATCAGGTCTACGAGGCTGTTAAAATTCCAATCATCGGTCTTGGCGGTATTTCAACTGCGGAAGATGTTATTGAAATGATGCTTGCAGGTGCAACCGCAGTACAGGTTGGTACTGCAAACCTTGTTAATCCTTGTGCATGTAAGGAAATTATTGATAATCTTCCAAAGGTTATGGAGAAATATAATATTAAAAATTTAAGTGATATAATTGGAGGTGCTCACAATGGGTAAGGATGTAATTATTGCATGTGATTTCAGCAGTGCGGCAGATGTTTTCAAGTTTTTAGACAAATTTGAAGGAAAGAAACCGTTCGTTAAAATCGGTATGGAGCTTTTCTATGCTGAAGGTCCTGAAATTGTTAAGGAAATCAAAAAAAGAGGTCACAAGATATTTTTAGATTTAAAGCTTCATGATATTCCAAACACAGTTAAAAAATCTATGGCTGTTTTATCAAGACTTGATGTTGATATGACAAACCTTCACGCAGCAGGCACAAAAAATATGATGAAGGCTGCAATCGAAGGTTTAACAAGAGAAGACGGCTCAAGACCTATCTTAATTGCCGTTACTCAGCTTACATCAACAGACCAGGAGTCTATGACAAATGATTTGTTAATTAACGAGCCTATTGATAAGGTTGTTATGCACTATGCGAAAAATGCTGAAGAAGCAGGTCTTGACGGCGTTGTTTGCTCACCTCTTGAGGCTGAAAAGGTGCATAATCTTTGCGGAAAAGATTTTGTAACTGTTACACCGGGGGTTCGCTTTGCAGACGGTGATATCGGTGACCAGAAACGAGTTATGACACCTGCTCAGGCAAAGGAAATCGGCTCAGACTACATCGTTGTAGGCAGACCTATTACTGCGGCAGAAGACCCTGTTGCGGCTTATGAAAGATGCATTGCTGAGTTTGTTGATTAATTCACAATTCACAATGCATAATTCACAATTAAATATGTAAAATTAAAGTCTGCAGAAAATTGCACAGATTGTGCTGATTTGCGACCGTCGTGTACTTTGTGTACATAAGGGAGCAAAACAGTGCAAGGTGGGTGATTTTATCAGACATATAAAGGAGAAATTGATATGGAAAGAGAAAGACTTATTGCAGAAGATTTACTTAAAATAAAGGCTGTATTTTTCAGCCCTGATGAACCATTCACATGGGCAAGCGGAATTAAAAGCCCTGTTTACTGTGACAACAGATTGACCCTTTCAGACCATCAGGTAAGACTTGATGTTGAAAATTCTTTAGCTGAAGTTGTTAAAGAATACTATCCTGATGCAGAGGTGCTTATGGGTACTTCAACAGCAGGTATTGCTCATGCGGCAATTACTGCTCATATCCTCGGTCTTCCTATGGGATATGTTCGCTCTGGTGCTAAAGACCACGGCAGAAAGAACGCAATCGAGGGCAAGCTTGAAAAAGGTCAGAAGGTTGTTGTTATTGAGGACCTTATTTCAACAGGCGGAAGTGTTATAGAAGTTGTTAATGTTTTAAGAGAAGCAGGAGCTGAAGTTTTAGGCGTTGCAAGCATTTTCACATACGGTATGGCAAAGGGTATTGAAAAGCTTGGTCAGTACAGCGTTAAAAATATAAGCCTTACAAACTTTGATGTTATCGCAAAGGTTGCTGCAGAAACAGGATATATTAAAGAAAGTGACATTGAAAGACTTATCGCATTCAGAGACAACCCATCGGATGAAAGCTGGATTGCGGGAGGAAAGAACTGATGAGACATCTTATAGATATAACCGATTTATCTGTTGAAGAACTTGATGAGCTTTTGGACCTTGCATCAGACATTGCGGAAAATCCAAAGAAGTATCAGGAAAGCTGTAAGCACAAAAAGCTTGCATCCCTCTTCTTTGAACCTTCAACAAGAACAAGACTCAGCTTTGAGGCTGCTATGTTTGACCTTGGAGGCAATGTTTTGACGGTATCCGATGCAAATTCTTCCTCTGCATCAAAGGGCGAAAGTGTTGCAGATACTGCAAAAACAGTAAGCTGTTATGCAGATATTATTGCAATGCGTCACCCAAAAGAAGGTGCGCCGTTTGTTGCATCAAAAAACGCATCAATTCCTGTTATCAATGCAGGTGACGGCGGTCACAACCACCCGACTCAGACACTTACTGACCTTCTTACAATTAAAAGAGAAAAAGGCAGACTTGATAATTTAACAGTAGGTTTCTGCGGAGACCTTAAATTCGGAAGAACAGTTCACTCTTTAATTGATGCCCTTTCAAGATATACAAACATTAAATTTGTTTTGATTTCACCTGAAGAACTGAAGCTTCCAAGCTATGTTAAAAAAGATGTACTTGCAGCAAATAATCTTGAATATGTGCAGACTGCTGATCTTGAAGAGGTTATACCACAACTTGATATTTTGTATATGACAAGAGTGCAGAGAGAAAGATTCTTCAACGAAGAAGATTATTTAAGACTTAAAGACAGCTACATTCTCACACCTGAGAAGCTTAAAAAAGCAAAAGAGGACTTAGCAATTCTTCACCCATTACCAAGAGTTAATGAAATCTCAGTTGCAATAGACGAAGACCCAAGAGCTTGTTATTTCAAACAAGTGCTTAACGGTAAGTTTGTAAGAATGGCACTTATTTTAACTCTCTTAAAGGAGGCTGGCACATTATGAATATAGATTCGATTAAAAACGGTTATGTTATTGACCATATTACTGCGGGTCAGGCAATGAACATCTATCATTTTTTAAATCTTGATGCTATGGATTGTCCTATTGCAATTATAAAAAACGCTTCAAGTAAGAGAATGGGTAAAAAAGATATCATAAAAATTGATATTGAAACAGATATCAACCTTGATATTTTAGGTTTTATCGACAAGGACCTTACAATCAATGTTATTAAAAACGGTGAAAGAATTAAAAAATATAACCCTGAGCTTCCTGCAACTGTTAAAAACATCATAAAGTGCAAAAACCCAAGATGTATAACATCAACAGAACAGGAACTTGACCATATTTTTAAATTAACAGATAAGAAAAATAATGTATACAGATGCCTTTACTGCGAAGCAAAAGCAGGAAAGTAAGGAAATGTTAAAATACTCCAGACCGCAAAAAGGCAACATAAAATAAGCTATAGTAATTGCTAATTGACAAAGCTTATAACAAAACGAAGAAAAATCTCACATTTGTGAGATTTTTCCTATTCCCTTATCACAATGATGAACATATTGTAAAAAGGCTCCTCATTGTAAGTGAAGTTTCCACCACAGGTGACTGAGGGACTGTAATTCTGTATTTAATAAAAATAATCTCCCCAATCGGGGAGATTGTTTTTATTATTTCGCCATGCTTGCAACTTCTGCAGCAAAATCGTCTTCTTTCTTTTCAAGACCTTCGCCTTTTTCAAATCTTACATAGTCGATGAGTTTAACACCGTTTGCTGCAAGATATTTTTCAACGCTTGTCTTGTCGTCTTTAACGAATTTCTGCTGGAGGAGGCAAGATTCTTCAAAGAACTTACCGATTTTACCTTCAACCATTTTTTCGAGAATGTTTTCAGGCTTGTTGGCATTCTTTGGATCTTCCTTCATCTGAGCGATGATGATGTTCTTTTCGTGTTCAACATCAGCAGCAGGAACAACACTCTTGTCCATATATGTTGGGTTCATAGCTGCAATCTGCATACAAACATCTTTAGCAGCTGCAATTGCAGCTTCGTTTGAAAGGTCAGCTTCAACTTTAACCATAACACCGATTTTACCGCCCATATGAATGTAGTCAACTACATTGCCTTCAAAACGAGCAAATCTTCTTAAGTTCATATTTTCGCCAATCTTAGCGATTTTTTCTGTTAAGATTTCTTTAACTGTAGCACCGCCGATTGTTGATGCTAAAAGTGCGTCAACATCTGCAGGATTTTCAGCGATAACCTGTTTTGCAAAATCCTTAACCATAGAAACGAATTCTTCGTTCTTAGCAACGAAGTCTGTTTCTGAGTTAACTTCGATTATTGCACCAACACCGTTTTCAACAACGATGTCTACAAGACCTTCAGCAGCAATTCTGCCGCTCTTTTTAACAGCCTTTGCCATTCCCTTTTCACGGAGAATTTCAGTAGCTTTATCCATATCACCGTCAGCCTCTGTTAAAGCCTTTTTGCAGTCCATCATACCGCAACCGGTCATTTCTCTTAATTTCATTACATCTTTAGCTGTAAATGCCATAATAATTTACCTCCTGTTAATTATTCCTGAACAGCTTCTTCTTCGTCTTCTTCTGCAACTGCAAAAGATTCACCCTGCTTACCTTCAAGGATAGCATTTGTGATTGTTGAAGCGATTAATTTAACTGCTCTGATAGCATCATCGTTACCTGGGATTGGGTAATCAACTTCATCAGGGTCACAGTTTGTATCAACGATTGCAACAACAGGAATGTGGAGCTTGTGAGCTTCAGCGATTGCAATCTTTTCTTTCTTAGGGTCAACAACGAACATAACAGCAGGAAGCTGTTTCATTTCTTTGATACCGCCAAGATATTTTTCGAGTTTTTCAACTTCGTTTTTGAGGTTTGTAACTTCTTTCTTAGGAAGTAATTCAAAAACGCCGTCTTCTTCCATTTTCTTGATCTGTTTTAATCTTTCAATTCTCTTTTTGATTGTTTCAAAGTTTGTAAGCATACCGCCGAGCCATCTTGCATTAACATAATACATTCCAACTCTTTCTGCTTCTTCTTTGATTGATTCCTGAGCCTGTTTCTTTGTACCAACAAATAAAACTTCTCCACCTTCTGCAGCAATGTCTCTAACGAAAGCATAAGCTTCCTCAACCTTTTTTGCTGTTTTCTGTAAGTCAATGATATAAATACCATTTCTTTCGGCAAAAATGTATTCTGCCATTTTTGGGTTCCATCTTCTTGTCTGGTGACCGAAGTGAACACCTGCTTCTAACAATTGTTTCATAGAAATAACTGCCATTTTTACTACACCTCCGTGGTTATTTTTCCTCCACTCTGATTTATTCTGCATCAAGCCGTTAAAACAGCACCACATTGCAGTAAACAGAGTGTGCGTATTTAATCGCCATAGTAGTATACTACAAACTTTTCAAAAAATCAAGCACTTTTTGGAAAAAGTTTTGCAATTATTACAAATATGTGTTATACTTAACCAAATTGATAAGGAGGTAGTGTATGCCGCATATTACATCACCTGCACAAATTAAGGAAATAATGAAAGAAAATGACCTTATATTTCATAAAGGTCTTGGTCAGAATTTCTTGTTTGATGCAAATTACCTTGAAGCTATTGCAGACAGCGGCGAGGTGACCAAAGAGGATACAGTTATAGAGGTTGGACCGGGGCTTGGAGTTTTGACAACCCGTCTTGCTGAAAGAGCAAAGAAGGTTATTGCTGTTGAAATAGACCAGAATCTTGTTCCTGTGCTTAAAAAGCTGACTGCAGATTTTGAAAATGTTGAAATCATCAATGAAGATATTATGAAAACCGATATAGATGCACTTATAAAGGAAGAAAAAAGTGTAAAGGTGGTTGCAAATCTTCCTTATTATATAACAACCCCTATTATAATGAAACTTCTTGAGGGTAAATATAATATTAAAAGCATAACTGTTATGATTCAGAAAGAAGTTGCAGAAAGGTTTGTGGCAAAACCCGGGACTAAAGACTATGGTGCAATCACACTAAGCATAAATTATTACACCAATCCAAAAATCACATTAACAGTTCCGCCCTCTGCGTTTATTCCGCCACCAAAGGTACACTCAAGTGTTATAACATTAAAGTGCAAAGAGCCTGAGGTTGAAGTTAATGATGAAGAAAAAATGTTTAAAATTATAAAGGCGGCATTTAATCAAAGAAGAAAAACTCTTGTTAATGCCCTTTCTTCAGGATTTTCACACATATCCAAAGATGAAATTAAAAATATTATAACTTCACTTGGTTATAACGAAAATGTAAGGGGAGAAACTCTTGCTTTAGAAGATTTTGCAAAAATTTCAAATATTTTTTGAGAAAATAAAGGAAAAAAGAAATTTAGGTAGAATAAATAGAATAAGGCAGAATTTAGAATTCTGTCATTAAGGTGTATATAATAGATATATGGAGGTATAGAAAATGACAAAAAATAAGGTTGTCCTTGAATGGATTAACGAAATGGCCGAAATGACAAAGCCTGAATCAATCGTATGGATTGATGGCTCTGAAGAACAGCTCGAAGCTTTAAGAGCAGAAGCTTGTGCTACAGGCGAAATGATTAAATTAAACCAGGAAAAATTACCGGGTTGTTACTATCACAGAACTGCAGAAAATGATGTTGCCCGTGTTGAAGACAGAACATTTATCTGCACACCTACTAAAGAAGAAGCAGGCCCTGTTAACAACTGGATGGACCCTCAAGAAATGTATGCAAAATTAAAGAAGCTTTACACAGGTTCTATGATGGGAAGAGTTATGTATGTTATTCCTTATTCAATGGGTCCTGTTGGTTCACCATTCTCAAAGATTGGTATTGAGCTTACAGACAGCATCTATGTTGTGCTTAATATGGCTATTATGACAAGAATAGGTAAGAGTGTTATTGATGCTCTCGGCGATGATGCAGACTTTGTTAAATGTCTCCATGCTAAGAAAGATGTAAACCCTGATGACAGATACATTGTTCAGTTCCCACAGGATAAGACAATCTGGTCAATCAACTCTGCTTACGGCGGAAATGTTCTTTTAGGTAAAAAGTGCTTTGCCTTAAGAATTGCTTCATACCTTGGTATGCAGGAAGGCTGGATGGCAGAACATATGCTTATCTTAGGTCTTGAAAATCCACAGGGCGAAGTTAAATATATCTGTGCCGCATTCCCATCAGCTTGCGGTAAGACAAACCTTGCTATGCTTATCCCACCTGAATACCTTAAGAAAAAAGGTTATAAGGTTTGGACAGTTGGTGATGATATCGCATGGCTCAGAATAGGTAAAGACGGCAGACTTTACGCTATCAACCCTGAAGCAGGTTTCTTTGGTGTTGCACCTGGAACAAGCGAAAAAACA
>JAGARF010000188.1 GCA_017622395.1 Clostridia bacterium
TAGCCAAAGAGCTTGGTCTTCAGAGCAAGGAAATTGTCGCTTTAATGGCAGACCTTGGTGTTGAAGTTAAGTCAACAAAATCACAGCTTGAAGAAAAATATCTTAATATGATTATAGAAAAGCTTTCAAAGCAGTATGACAAGGGCGGAGAATTTAAAATTCCTAACAGAAACGATGGCTACGGTTTTGTTGAAAAGGCAGAGCCTAAGAAAGAAGAAAAGAAAGCTGAAATAAAGAAGGAAGAACCAAAGGCAGAACCTAAAAAGGAAGAACCTAAGAAAGAAGAGCCAAAGAAGGAGAAGAAACCTTCTAACCCACAGCCTTTCCTTCCTAACAAGAAAAAGGAAAACAAACCAAAGGAAGAAAAGAAAGAAAGAGTTAATGTTGTTGTTAACACAAGAACAGAGGCTATTGATGTAAGCAAAATCGAAAGACGCGAAAGACTTGAAGACCTTGTTTCTGACAAAATGAGAGACAATATGCAGAGTAAGCAGAAAATTAAAAAGGGTCAGAATCGTTTCGGAAAAGAAAACAAGAAAAAACTTCAGCCTGTTAAGAAAATGGAAATTAAACCTGTTAAGCTTGAGGTTGAAATTCCTGAAACAATTTCAGTTGGAGAGCTTGCATCAAGACTTAAGAAAACAGCTGTTGAGGTTATCAAAAAGCTTATGGGTCTTGGTCAGATGGCATCTGTTTCAGATGTAATTGATTTTGACACAGCGTACTTAATTGCAGAAGAATTCGGTGCAGAGGTTAAAAAAGAAATTATTATCACAGCAGAAGATTCTCTTACACTTGATATTGAGGATAAAGAAGAAGATTTAAAGGCAAGACCTCCTGTAGTTGTTGTTATGGGTCATGTTGACCACGGTAAAACAAGTCTTCTTGACGCAATCAGAAGTACTCATGTAACAGACGGCGAAGCAGGCGGTATCACACAGCATATCGGTGCTTATCAGGTGCCTGTTAAGGACAGAAAGGTTACATTCCTTGATACACCTGGTCACGAAGCATTTACAGCAATGAGAGCAAGAGGTGCACAGGTTACAGATATAGCAATCCTTGTTGTTGCTGCAGATGACGGTATTATGCCACAGACAATCGAGTCAATCAACCATGCGAAGGCAGCGGGTGTCAGCATCATTGTTGCAATAAACAAATGTGATAAGGATACAGCTAATCCTGAAAAAGTTAAGCAGGAGCTTACAGAACACGAAATTATCCCTGAAGAATGGGGCGGTGACACAATCTGTGTTAATGTTTCAGCTAAGATGGGAACAGGTATCGATGAGCTTCTTGAAATGGTACTTCTTACAGCAGATATGAAAGAGCTTAAAGCTAACCCTGACAGAATGGCAAGAGGTACAGTTATTGAATCTAAGCTTGATAAGGGCAGAGGTCCTGTTGCAACAGTTCTTGTTCAGCATGGTACACTTAGAATTGGCGATGTATTGGTTGCGGGCACAGCAATGGGCAGAGTCCGTGCTATGATAGATGAAAAGGGAAGAAGAATTACAGAAGCAACACCTTCTGTTCCTGTTGAAATCTTAGGTCTTTCAGAAGTTCCATCAGGCGGAGATATGTTCTATGTTGTTGAGGATGAAAAGAAAGCAAGAGATGTTCTTGCAGAAAGAATTGCAAAGAAGAAAGAGGAAGCTATTCAGGCAAATCAGAAGGCGTCTCTTGATTCACTCTTTGCACAGATTGAAGAAGGTAAGCTTAAAGACCTTAACATTATAGTAAAAGCTGATGTTCAGGGCTCTGTTGAGGCAGTTAAGCAGTCCCTTGAAAAACTTACAAACGAAGAAGTCAGAGTTCGTGTTATTCACGGTGGTGTTGGTGCGGTTAGCGAAAGCGATGTTATGCTTGCATCTGCATCAAATGCAATTATCGTTGGTTTTAATGTTCGTCCTGATGCAAATGCTGCAGTATCTGCAGAAAGAGCAGAGGTTGAAGTAAGACTTTACAGAGTTATATATGACGCTATAGAAGAAATTCAGGCAGCTATGAAGGGTATGCTTGAGCCTAAGTTTAAAGAGGTTGTTCAGGGTCACGCAGAAATCAGAAACACATTTAAGGTTTCTGGCGTTGGAACAATCGGCGGTGCTTATGTAACAGACGGTAAGATTTCAAGAAACTCAAGTGTAAGAATTGTTCGTGACGGTATTGTTGTTCACGAAGGTGTTTTATCTTCACTTAAGAGATTTAAAGACGATGTCAAGGAAGTTGCATCAGGTTATGAATGTGGTGTTGGCATTGAAAATTATAATGATATTAAAGAAGGAGATGTAGTTGA
>JAGARF010000189.1 GCA_017622395.1 Clostridia bacterium
AACTATAACAGGAACTGATTTAAGACCTATGGATTTGCAGGCTCTCCATCTTCTTTCACCTGCTACGATTTTATAAAACCCGCCGTCTTTCACAACAATTAAGGGCTGAACAAGTCCGTGCTCCTGGATTGAAAGTGCAAGCTCTGCGATTTTTTCTTTATCAAAATTCTTTCTTGGCTGATTTTTATTTGGGGTAATAAGGTCAATATCAATTTCGGTTGTGCCTTTCACCTCAGGAGTATCAGGGATAAGAGCACCTATTCCTGCACCTCTGCCAAGACCGCTTTTTCTTGCCATTTTATCTGTTCCTTTCCGTAAATTCTTTTGCAAGCTCACGATACGCCGCCGTGCCTGTTGCAGATTTATCAAAAACATTTATAGGCTCACCAAAGCCGGGAGCTTCCGAAAGTCTTACATTCCTTGGTATTAAGCTTCTGTATACCTTTTTTCCGAAATGCTTTTTAATTTCTTCAACAACCTGAATTGCAAGGTTTGTTCTGCCGTTAAACATAGTCATAACAACACCTTCGATTTCAAGACTCTGGTTAAGTGACTTTTTAACAAGGCTTATTGTGTTTGTAAGCTGAGCCACACCCTCTAAAGCATAATATTCGCATTGAATAGGAATAATAACGCTGTCTGCCGCAATAAGACAATTAAGTGTTATAATGCCCAGAGAGGGAGGACAGTCAATAAAAATAAAGTCAAAATCATCTTTGATACTATCTATAGCGTCTTTTAAAATAAATTCCCCTTTGTCAGCACCCACAAGTTCAATCTCTGCACCTGCAAGGCTCATATTTGAAGGAATGATTTTCATATTAAAATATGCAACATCAGAAATTGCCTCTTTTGCATCTATGTCATTAACGAGCAAATCATAAACCGTATATTCGCAGGCTTCCTTATCAACACCAAGACCGCTTGTTGCATTACCCTGAGGGTCTGCATCAATAACAAGGACCTTTTTGCCAAGCTCTGCAACACAGGCAGACAAATTAACGGCAGTTGTTGTCTTGCCCACTCCGCCTTTCTGATTTGCTACTGCAATAATCTTTGCCATAACCTCATCCTTTGTATTTTTACATATATAAAGGTATTATAACATTTTATGATAAAAAATACAATAGTTTTTTAATGTTTTTTCACAGCATTTTATCTTACGAATAGAATAAATATGAGGTGATTGGGTGACAGGTATAAGGGGCGTCTGCTCTTTTGCAGAAAAGGTTGATGAAAAAATGTATGCTGAGCTTTTTAAGGGAAACCTTTCTTACATAAAAAAGAATTTGGTTATAAAGGGAGAAAACATCAGAATATCAGACAGAGAGGGTTGTTTTTTATGTATAAGCGGAAAGGTTGAAAATACGGAAAGCCTTAAGGAAGATTTCGGTCTTTTCGACAAAAAAGAGGAAAGTATACTTTTGTCCCTTTATCTTGAAAAAGGAGAGGGGTTTATTAAATACCTAAGAGGAAGCTTTATAATTATAATTCTTGACGAAATGGAAAAGGAAATACATATTTTTACAGATAAAAATGCAACAAAAGCCGTTTATCTTGCAGGTGTAGACGGTGCTTTTATTTTCTCTGACACAAAAAGCGATATTTTAAATTGTTTTATGTTTTCACCCGTCATTGATAAGGAGGGGATTTTAAGGCTTTTTGCTCTGCCCTGTGCATATTGCGGAGAGGAAGTAAGAGGAATTCACCGAATAACGGGAAATCTTTACGCCACCGTATCGGACGGCGGTGCATCAATATACAGCTACAAGACAAAAACGGAGGAAATTCTACCTGAAAAAATGAGTATGGAGCTTCCGCAAAAAGGGGACAGTTTTTTATACAATACAGTTAAATACGGAGAGATAAAAACTGTTGTGCCTCCCCATATTCTTGCCTCTGCAATGGGAAAAAAAGCTTTCACAAACGGACATCTTCTCCTGCTCCAGAACTGTAAAGGATATCAGGAGCTGATGAAAGAAAAATATGACTTTACTGCTTTTGCAGAGAATTATAATAATAAACTTTTGTGCGATCTGGACTTTTTCAGCTATGAAACAGATAAAGATATAGAAAGGGTTGAAAACTTTTTTCTTTATTATTCCCTTTATCTTCAAAATGCAAATCTTGAGATTTCAAGGCTGTGCAATATTTACGGTCTTGAAAACAATACAACTCTCCTTAAACCTTGCAGTCTTAAAGCTCTTTTTAAGGAAAACAAAGAAAAAATGCTTTATGCAACAAGCGGAAGTCTTTATCTTACGCAAGATATAAGGCGAATAACGGCTGACCTTTGCAAAAACAAGGATGAACCTATTTTTGAAATAGTCAGCCGTCACAGACTTTTCTCCTCAATGGGAGAAGTTGAGGATAGCTACCTTTTATTCTTACTCAGAGTTAACAGATTTCTTGAAATCTTTAAACCATATTTAGAACTTTCCTGATGTCGAAGGTGTTGTGCCTGTTGTATCTTTTAAGCTCTTTCAAATCGTGGTCAGGGGTAAGCTTGTTAATTCCCTCCTCGCAGCCATATGTTACCTTAAAACCAAGGGAATTTATAATTTCGCTGCTTTCTCTGTTGACACATCCGAAAGGATAGGTAAATGCAACAGGAGCTACAAAGCATTTTTCTTTAAGCAATGAATTGCATTTTTCAACATCTTGCGTAAGATTGCTTTTGTATGTTTCAAAATCTTCTCCCTTTTTTCTTAAAATACCTCTCCTTTCTTTCATAGAGTGCATATTATAAGAGTGGCTTGCAATTTCCATAAGACCTGAATTGCTGACCTCTGTTATCTGCTCATAGGTTATATGGGAGTAGCGGTTGCTTAAAGGTGCAGAGGAATTTGAGTATTCTTCGGTAAATTTCCCTACAACAGATAACACCGCTTTCATATTATATTTCTTAAGAAGGGGATATACATAAGAGTAATTATTAAAATATCCGTCATCAAAGGTTAAAATAACACTTTTCTCAGGAAGAGGTGTTCCCTGTTCCTTGTATGCTATTAAATCGGCAGAGGTTATTGTTGTAAAACCCATATCTTTAATTATTTTAAGGTCTTCTTCAAGCATTTCAGGGGAGATAACATATTTCCCTGTGTTTTCACCTATGGAATGATACATAATTATAGGAAGAGAAATATCAGCTTTTGCATCTGCGGAGGCTGATATTTTTCTCATTCCTGCTGTGGACAGCCCTAAAATAAGAAATACAAAAAGACTTATAAAGGCAATTCCCGATGTAAGTTTTGAGTTAATCATAAGCCACCTCTGTTTCTTATTTCTTCAAAGGTATAAAAGTCAACTTCTCCGTTTGGTGTAAGGTTTGCCTCTCTTTGAATAACTATAACTGCCTGCTCTGTCTTGTCATCAAAATACCCATCAGGAATAACTCCCCCCTGATTTATGTTTCTTATTAATACCTGCAAATTGTAAATAGGAGTTGAAAGACTTTTTACTGTACTGTCGCTCAT
>JAGARF010000190.1 GCA_017622395.1 Clostridia bacterium
ACAAAGCTTGGCGGTGACGATTTCGACCAGAAGCTTATTGATTATTTAGCAGACGAATTCAAGAAAGAAAACGGTATAGACCTCAGAGCTGATAAAATGGCTGCACAGAGATTAAAAGAAGCTGCAGAAAAAGCAAAAATCGAGCTTTCATCAGCTATGACATCAAATGTAAATCTTCCGTTTATTTCAGCAGACGCAACAGGTCCTAAACACCTTGACATAACAATTACAAGAGCAAAATTTGACGAGCTTACAGCAGACCTTGTTGAAAGAACAATGGAGCCAACAAGAAACGCATTAAGAGATTCAGGACTTTCAGCATCAGAAGTTAATAAGGTTATTTTAGTAGGCGGTTCATCAAGAATTCCTGCAGTTCAGGAAGCAGTTAAAAAGTTTATGGGCAAAGAGCCTCATAAAGGAATTAATCCTGACGAATGTGTTGCAGTAGGTGCTGCAATTCAGGGCGGTGTACTCGGCGGTGATGTTAAAGGACTTCTCCTTCTTGATGTAACACCACTTTCACTTGGTATTGAAACACTTGGTAATGTTTGCACAAAGCTTATCGACAGAAACACAACAATTCCTACAAAGAAAAGCCAGATTTTCTCAACTGCAGCAGACGGACAGACATCGGTTGAAATCCATGTTCTTCAGGGCGAAAGAGAAATGGCTGCAGATAACAAAACTCTCGGCAGATTTTCTCTTACAGGTATTGCTCCTGCTCCAAGAGGTGTACCTCAGATTGAAGTTACATTCGATATTGATGCAAACGGTATCGTAAATGTATCAGCAAAAGACCTTGGTACAGGTGCAGAACAGAAAATTACAATCACAGCTTCAACAAATCTTTCTGATGAAGATATTGATAAAGCAGTAAAAGAAGCTGAAAAATATGCTGAAGAAGACAAGAAAAAGAAAGAAGCAATCGAAACCAAAAATCAGGCTGACTCACTTGTTTATCAGTCAGAAAAAGCTTTAGAGGAAATGAAAGATAAGATTTCAGAAGAAGAAAAAGCATCTGTAACAGCTGAAATCGAAAAGGTTAAAGCTGCAATCGCTACAGATAACACAGAAGAAATCAAAGCTGCAACAGAAGCACTCCAGAAAGTATTCTATGAAATCTCTGCAAAAATGTATCAGCAGGCACAGGGACAGGAAGGTGCACAGCCCGGTACAAATGAAGCTAATGGCGAAGTAGTAGACGAAGACTAAAAATGTAGGGAATGGATTTATCCATTCCGCAAGGTAAAATAGAGTAGCTCTTAAAGGGCTACTCTAAAGTTTGTATTTTGGAAGGATTATCCTATGGCAGATAAAAGAGACTATTATGAAGTCCTCGGCATAAATAAAGGTGCAGATGAAGCGGAAATAAAAAAAGCTTTCCGCGGTATGGCGAAAAAATATCATCCTGATATGAATCCGGGTGATAAAGAGGCTGAGGCAAAGTTTAAAGAGGTAAATGAAGCATATGAAGTGCTTTCAAACCCTGAAAAAAAGCAGAGATATGACCAATTCGGACACGCAGGCGTAGATCCAAGCTACGGCGGTGGCGGCGGAGCAGGCGGTTTCGGTGGTTTTGGCGGATTTGACGGCTCTTTCGGTGATATTTTCAGCGATATTTTCGGAGGTTTTTCAGGTGCGTCGGCAACAAATAACTCACCAAGACAGGGTAGTGACATAGAAATCGCTGCAGACCTTACATTTGAAGAAGCAGCTTTCGGAACAAAGAAAGAAATCAAGTTCCAGAGAGTTGAAGTCTGCGAGGAATGTAATGGAAGCGGTGCTAAAAAAGGTACATCTCCCGAGATTTGTCCTGACTGTAAAGGTACAGGTCAGATTAAGTCTGTGCAAAGAACAATGCTTGGTAATATGATGACATCCCGTCCTTGCCCAAGATGTTCAGGAAAAGGTAAAATCATTAAGGAAACCTGTAGCAAGTGTTCAGGCGGCGGCAGAGTAAGAAAGAATAAGAAAATCATTCTTGATATACCTGAGGGTATTGACCACGGTCAGTATCTGCAAAAGAGAGGCTTTGGTAATGCAGGAACAAACGGCGGACCATACGGCGACCTGCTCATCGGCATAAGAATTAAACCACATCTTATCTTTAAGAGAAAGAATGCAGATGTATATTGTGAAGTGCCTATCAGCTTTGCAGAGGCAGCACTTGGTGCGGAAATAGAAGTACCAACAATTCACGGTAAAACAAGCTTTAAAATTCCTGAAGGAACCCAGACAGGCACAAAGTTTACAATTAAAGGCAAGGGAATAAAGAGAAT
>JAGARF010000191.1 GCA_017622395.1 Clostridia bacterium
AAACACCTGAAAGTTTTCTTTCAAGTTTATGCTTTTTAATTCCAAAATGATAATAGAGTCCTGCCTGAGCTCCCCAGCATATATGAAATGTGCTGTGAACATGGCTTTTTGACCATTCCATTATATCGCAAAGCTCTTCCCAATATTCTACTTCTTCAAATTCCATGTTTTCTACAGGTGCACCCGTTATAATCATACCGTCAAAATATTTATCTTTGATTTCATCAAAGGTTTTATAGAATGCAATAAGATGCTCTTGAGAAACATTTTTTGATTTATAAGATTTTGTTCTTATTAGCTCCATTTCAATTTGAAGCGGAGTATTACCTAAAAGTCTTGCAAGCTGTGTTTCTGTTTCAATTTTCAAAGGCATAAGATTTAATACTACAATTTTTAAAGGTCTGATGTCCTGTGACTGCGCCCTTGTGTCAGTCATTACAAAAATATTCTCATTTGTAAGCACCTGTACTGCCGGTAAGGTGTTGGGTATTTTAATAGGCATTTGTTACCTCCAAAAAGTTAATGATTTAAAGCTTGTTCTATATCAGCGATAATATCATCAGCATTTTCAAGACCGCAAGAAAATCTGATAAGGTCAGGTGAAACACCACATGCTTCAAGTTCAGTATCATTCATCTGACGGTGTGTGGCACTTGCAGGATGCAGACAACAGGTTTTTGAGTCTGCAACATGGGTTTCAATTGATGCAAGCTTCAAATTCTTCATAAACTTTTCAGCTGCACTTCTTCCACCCTTAACACCAAAGCTTATAACACCGCAAGAGCCGTTTTTAAGGTATTTCTGTGCAAGGTTATAATATTTGTTACCTTCAAGCGAGCAATAGTTTACCCACGCAATTTTGTCATTATTAACAAGATATTTTGCTACTGCATCAGCATTTTCACAATGCTTTTTCATTCTGAGAGGCAAGCTTTCAAGTCCAAGATTTAAAAGGTACGCACTAAATGGTGACTGAATTGAACCTAAATCTCTCATAAGCTGTGCTGTTGCTTTTGTTATATATGCTCCTTCTATACCAAATCTTTCAGTATAAGTAACACCGTGATAGCTTTCGTCAGGTGTGCAAAGACCAGGAAATTTATCAGGATATTTTGTCCAGTCAAACTTTCCTGAATCTACGATACATCCGCCAACAGCTGATGCATGACCATCCATATATTTAGTTGTTGAATGAATTACAATATCCGCACCAAATTCAAATGGTCTGCAATTTACAGGTGTAGCAAAAGTATTATCCACAATAAGAGGTACACCATGAGAATGTGCAGCCTTTGCAAATCTTTCGATATCTAAAACCACTAAAGAAGGATTAGCAATTGTTTCTCCGAAAACAGCTTTTGTATTTTCTCTGAATGCAGAATTTAATTCATCATCAGAACAATCAGGGTTTACAAATGTGAAATCTATACCCATCTTTTTCATTGTTACAGAGAAAAGATTGAAAGTTCCGCCATAAATACTTGATGAACAAACAATATGGTCACCGCAGCTTGCAATATTAAAAATACTGAAGAATGATGCAGCCTGCCC